>NZ_JBUOIV010000022.1:0-78959 GCF_055467485.1 Desulfosarcina sp.
ATACGCTGGAGTACCTGCTGCTGGTGGACAATTCCGGTGCCGGCGCTGTCAGTGATTGCACCATCGCTGATGTGTTGCCTACGGATTTCGTGACCTTCGTTTCGGATGCCTATGGCGCGAATGAAGTGATCTATGTGGATGTCACCGGCGGCACGGAGACGTCGCTGACCGAAGGATCCGGCGATGATGCCGCCACATTGGCTGGTGCGGACTTGACGGTCCACGTGGGTACCGGCGCCACGGCTGTTTCCGGGGGTAGCGTGGCTTCATCAAGCGAAGTTTTCATCGTTTACCGGGTAACCATCAACAACTAACCGGAGCAACGAGCGTTAACCCATGATCCACAGCCTGTCACTTCGCGGAAGCCAAGCCCCTGGAAAGGGACCGCTTCGCCATGACTGCTCGCCTGCCTTGCACGGCAGGTCGGCAGTGGTGCGTGACAGGGGAAAAAGCACCGTCAGCCGCATCGCGCGCCTCCTCCCCGCGGTGCTGCTGACGGTGCTTCTCCATATGGGGGCGGCGTATGCTGTAACGCCTTTCACCAACTCGGCCCAATTGACCAGCGCCGGCAGCGTGATTTCCTCGACGTCGGTAACGGCATTCCTGGACGCCCCCACCCCATCGGAAATCACCTTTTACCAATATGCGCCCACCGCACCCGGCGCCACACCGCTCATGGTTCCCCCCACGTTGAGCAGCAACGACGGCACCACCTCCGGCGGTACCCAGACCCTCAACCTGATATACGCCGCCGGCAGCAGCACGCCCATCGACCTGAGCAGCCCGGTGCCCCTTTTGGCGGCCACCACCTATCACCAGAACGAACCGATCTTCATCGAGGTGGCCGATGGCGACCAGAACCAGGATCCATCGGTTGCAGAAACGGTGTGGGTGCTCGTCTCGGTGGCGTCCATCGGAGAAAGCGAGCTGCTGCTGCTCACGGAAACCGCCCCCAGCAGCGGTATATTTTGCGGATACATCCAGAGCACCGGCAACGGATCCGCAACGCCATTCGATGGTGTGCTTCACGTGAGCGCGGCTGAACCCCTGGTGGGCGAATATGTGGACAGCGTCGATGCCATGGATCGGGCGACGGCCTCGGTGCTGGTCGATCCCTACGGCATCGTTTTCGACAGCAGTACGGGCAACCCGCTGGACGGGGTGGGACTTACCCTGATCAATGCCGCCACCGGCCTGCCGGCCACAGTGTTCGGTGACGACGGCATCAGCGTCTTTCCATCAACCATCACTTCCGGCGGAACGGTCACCGACAGTTCGGGACGGACGTACAGCTTTCCCAACGGCGGGTTTCGCTTCCCCTTCGTGGCTCCCGGAAATTACCGCATCGAGATCAACCCGCTGGCAGGATACGGTGCGCCTTCAGTGGTGCCAACGGCGCGCCTCCAGGCCCTGCCGGGCGGCCCCTTCGCCATCCGGGAGCCGGGTTCTCGTGCAGATGTCTTTACTGTCAATCCGGGGCCGTCAGTGAATCTGGACATTCCCGTCGATCCGTTGTCAGGAACCCTGTGGTTGAGAAAAACCGCTTCAACGGATACCGTCGCCATCGGTGATTTCCTCCAGTACATCCTGGATCTGGAAAACACCGATGCGGATCCTGCCGGTGGCGTGGCCATCGTCGACCGCCTGCCGTTGGGGTTTCGATATCAAAACGGGTCGGCCAGGCAGGACGGCATCCGCATCGCCAACCCACAAATAACCGCCGATGGCCGTACGCTCTCTTTCAACCTGGGCAACCTGGCCGCCGCTGCAACGACCCAGGTGCGCTATGTGGTGGAAGTCGCTGCAGGGGCCCGGCCAGGTGAGGCCGTGAATACGGCCACAGCCGGCGACGATGCCGGCAACGGTTCCAACTCGGCATCGGCCACCGTCCGGGTGAAAGAGGATCTGTTTCGCAGCGAGAACATCATCGTGGGGCGGGTGATTGCCGATAATTGCGATGACGCGGCTACCGATGCGGCCGACGGGGTCCAGGGTGTCCGGATCTACATGGAAGACGGCACCTTCGTGATTACCGACGAGCAGGGCATGTACCACTTTGAAGGGGTTTCAAAGGGTGTCCACGTGGTTCAACTGGACGTCGACAGTCTGCCGGAAACCGTTGAGCCGGATGCCTGTGAAATGAATACCCGCTTCGCCGGTACGCCCTGGTCCCAATTCGTCGACCTCCAGGGTGGCACCCTGTGGCGGGCCGATTTTCATGTGACGCGCAAACCCGGTTCGGACCCGTCCACGCCGGCAGTGGGAAGCGATCTCACGTCCGGTTGCGGCATTCCGGGCGAAGCAGCAGCCGCCGTTGCAAGCGACACCGCCGCGATTGCAGAAGCACCGGGCATCCTGGCCCCGGCCGACGGCAGCCGGCTGACGAATCCGATCAACGCCGTTCGCGTGCGCCTGGATGCCGGACTCAAACCCCGCCTGCTGCTCGACGGCAACGAGATCTCCGCCAAGCGCATCGGCTTTACGCTGAAGGACCCGGCCAGCAAGACCACGCTCTACTCCTACATCGGTGTGGATTTCGGCGCCGCCGGCCGGCATACGCTGGAACTCCAGGGCATCGGCCCCTTCGGCAACGTCCGGTTTAAAAGGACCTGCCGTGTCGTCCGCACCGGCCAGATTGCCGCTATCCGGGTGATCGCTGCCGGAGACAACGTGGCCGACGGCAAGACCCCGGTCACCCTTTCCCTTCAGCTGCTGGACGGCGACGGCCAGCCCATCGATGCCCCGGCCGAACTGGAAATCCGTGACGGCAACCTGAAGTCCTGCCAGTCCGGTGGTGACACGCTCAGCAGGCGGCCGCCGGAGAAGACGAAGACGGTCCATGTGGCGGCCGACGGCCGGGCCAGTTTCGCCCCGGTTACCGCCAGCGGGCGCTACCGGGTCTCCCTGGGTTATAACGATGCCCGGGTGGACGCCGAGATCTATGTCAAGCCGCACCTGCGCGAGTGGATCATCGTGGGTCTGGCCGAAGGCACCGCCGGGTACAACACGGTTTCAGGGAACATGGAAAGTCTCGCCGAGACCGATGAAGAAGAGCAATTCTACAAAGACGGCCGCATGGCATTTTTCGCCAAGGGCAAGGTTCGCGGCAAGTGGCTGCTGACCCTGGCCTACGATTCGGAGAAAGACCGGCAGGACCCCGACAACTCGCTGTTCCAGAGCATCGATCCGGACACCTACTACACCCTTTACGGAGATAACACCACGCAGCAGTACGATGCGGCCAGCGTTCGCAAATTGTACATTAAATTGGAACGTGAGCAGTTTTACCTGCTTTTCGGTGATTATGACACCGGTCTTACGGTTACCGAACTGAGCAAGTACAGCCGCACCCTCAACGGCCTGAAAAGCGAATATGCCGGAGAGACCTTCAGCTTCAACGGCTTCGCCAGTGATACGAACCAGGCCTTCGTCAAGGACGAGATCCGGGGCGACGGCACCTCGGGCCTTTACCGATTGACCCGCAAGAATATCCTGATCAACTCGGAAAAGGTGACCATCGAAACCCGCGACCGCTACAAAAGCGAGGTCATCCTCTCCACCCAGTCCATGGCCCGCTACGTGGACTACAGCATCGACTACGATGCCGGGACCCTCTTTTTCAAATCACCGGTGTACAGCCGGGACGGCGGGTTCAACCCGATCTATATCGTTGTCGAATACGAATCCGACGACAAGACGGATGAATCCTATACCTACGGCGGGCGTGGTGCTGTCCGCATGATGGACGAGCGGGTGGAAGTCGGCGGTACCTACATCCACGAAGGACCGGTCAACGCCGACGGGGACCTTGGCGGTGCCGACCTGACCGTGAAATTGGATGAGAAAAGCACCTTCAAGGCGGAATTGGCCGCCACCCGTCGAGAAGAGACCGGCCAGGTCCTGCGTGACAGCGCCTGGCTGGCTGAAGTATACAGGGCCTCCGGTAACCTCCAGGCCAGGGTATACGCCCGCGAGGAGGGTGAGCATTTCGGTCTCGGTCAGCAGAATGCCAGCGAAACCGGCACCCGCAAGATCGGAGCCGAGGCCGACTACCGAGTAAACCGGCAATTCACCCTGAGCGGTGACCTCTATCGGCATTATGATCTGGTCACCGATGCCGAACAGGATATGGGTGAAGGAAGGGTCACATTTGACAACAACCTTTATCGGCTTTACAGCGGCCTTCGTTTGGCCGAGGATCGCCTCGCCGACGGCTCGGTGGATCGCTCCAATCTGCTGCTGGCCGGTGCGGCACGGACCTTTTACGAGGACCGCCTGCGGCTTCGCCTGGATCACGAACAGCTGCTCAACGATGGAGCCAACAGTCCTGCCTATCCTACCCGCACCGTGGCCGGGGCCGATTTTCGTCTCACCGACGCGGTATCGCTCTTCGGCGAACAGGAGCTGACCTGGGGCAGCGACGAAGACACCCAGTCAACCCGTGCCGGCGTCAAGGCCACCCCCTGGAGCGGCGGCCAGTTGGGCACATCCGTGGGTCGGGAAATCACCGACGCCTCCCAGCGGGTATTCGCCAACCTGGGGCTCAACCAGACCTGGCAGATCAATGACCGCTGGAGCATGGACGGCGGGTTCGAACGCAGCCACACCATCGAGGCTTCCGGCGACGCCGGCATGGACAGCTTCGCCGATGATGATTTCACCGCCCTGAGCCTGGGTGCAGGATACCGGGCCGATCGCTGGTCCTGGACGTCACGTGCGGAAACCCGTTTTGCGGACGACGAGGAGAAGTGGAACCTGCTTTCCGGCTTCATCGTCGAGCCGATGCGGGGACTGGGGCTGTCTGCCGGGCTGCAGCTCAATATCACCGATTCGGAAACCGGACCGGACGACACCACCGGCAATATCCGGCTGAGCCTGGCCTGGCGGCCCAAAAACACCCGCTGGATCGTTCTCGATCGGCTGGATTACAAATTCGACAGTACCGACGGCAGCGGTGCAGATACCGACAGCCGGCGCATCGTCAACAACCTCAACCTCAATTACAAACCTGACCACCGGCTGCAGCTGGCCCTGCAGTATGGCGCCAAGTATGTGCTGGACAGCTTTGACGACGACACCTACACGGGTTTTACGGACCTGGTGGGCCTGGAGGCGCGCTACGACATCACCCGGCACTGGGATGTTGGCGTTCGCGGCAGCGTGCTGCACTCCTGGAATGCCGGTCAGGTTGAGTACAGTACCGGCGCCTCCGTCGGGTATGCCATCGTGAAAAATGCCTGGCTTAGCGTGGGGTACAACTTCACCGGATTCGAGGACGAGGATTTTTCGGCTGGCAGCTATACCGCCAAAGGCCCCTTTATGCAGTTCCGCCTCAAGTTCGACCAGCAGACCGTGCGCGAGATGGTCGACTGGTTTGGGGGAAGGACGCGCTGATGTACACAGCGGCGATAGGCGCCTGAGTGATGGATGGATGGTCAGGGGGCTGCCGGTGGACATCGGTCTGCGTGCATGAGCCGGATCAGGCTCTGTCCGCGTCAGATCCAAGCTCGGCTTTTACCGCCATTCCGATGCTCTCTAAGGTATAGGGTTTTTTCACATACTGGGAGGCGCCGAGGCGATGGGCTTCCCGGACACGGTCGTTTTCGGAAAAGCCGCTGGCGATGATTGTCTTTTGGTACGGATGGGTTTTGAGTATTTCCCGGTAGGTGTCCAGACCATCCATGCCCGGGTCCATGATCATATCCAGTATCATCAAGTCTGCGTGCCCCGTCTGCATGTATTCGACGGCATCCTCTCCGCTGGGAACCGATTCCACGGTATAGCCCAGGCGGGTCAGGATACGGGTGGCGATTTCTCGCTGTTCCGGGATGTCATCCACGACCAGAATGGTTTCGCCGCGGCCTTGCAGACCGTGGATGGAACGCTCGGCGATCTCGGCGTGACGGGTTTCCCGGGTCACCGGAAAATAGAGCGTGAAGGTGGTGCCCCGTCCCGGGGTGCTCACTACATCGATATAGCCGTTGTGGTCCTTCACCGTGCCCCACACCACGGCCATGCCCAATCCGGTGCCGCTTCTGCCCATGACTTTCTTCGAGTAAAAGGGCTCGAAAATCCGTTTCAGGTCTTCGGGGGCAATGCCGCTGCCGTCATCGGACACCGTCAGCACGGCATAATCGCCCTCCCTGACCTCGTCGTAGCCTCGAATCGGGCGGTCCACGTACTGGTTGCGGGTGGACAGCGTGATGAACCCTTTGGCCGGGCCAGCCGCCTCGGCGGCATTGGACACCAGGTTCATCACGGTTTTGGACAGGTGGACGGGAGAGCCTTTGACGTCCAGCAGACGTTCGTCCAGATCCATGTCGATGACAACATTGGGGTGATACTGTTTCAGCTTCTCATGTTCCGGGGATTGAAGGTAGTCGCTGACGATCCGGTTGAGGTTGGTTACCCGGGACACGGCCACCCCCCGCCGAGCCAGGGTCAGCAGATCCTGGACGATGGCCGCCGCCCGCTTACCCGATTTTTCGATGGTTCGGATGGGACCGCGAAGGGGGCTCTCTTCGGGAAGATCCATCAGGAGCAATTCCGGGTAGCTGACCAGCCCGCTGAGAATGTTGTTCAGGTCATGGGCCACCCCGCCGGCCAGCAGGCCGAGGGCTTCCATCTTTTCCGAACGGTGGAGCCGGTTTTCCAGCTCCTGGTGCTCGGCCGCCGCGGCACGACGGCTGGTTACATCCGTAAAAAACCCCAGATTGCATCGGACCCCGTCGACGGTGACCGGGGTCGCTTTGATATCCACATAGATGATGGAACCATCGCTGCGCAAGCACGGAATCTCAGATGTCATTGAATTGCCAATTCCCCGGGCCTGGTTTTCGAAATTGGTTAAAATCCTGGCAAGCTCTTCCCTGGGATGAATATCCGTGACTGCCATCGACGTCAGCTCCGCCTCCGAATAGCCCAGCATGCGGCAGATGGCGGGGTTGGCGTAGCGGAACCGTTTCGTGGCCGCCTCGGCTACCAGGATGCCTTCGGCAGCACCATCGAACAGATCCCGGTAACGCTTTTCCGAATCCTTCAGGGCGTCGATGAGTACGGATACTTCCCTGTTTTTTCTTTCCAGGCTCTCCACCATGGTGTTGAAGGTATCCACCACCTGGCCGATTTCATCCCTGCGGGAATTGGACAGCAGGGAGAAGTCTCCTTCTGCCACCCTGCGGGTGGCATCGGCCAAGCGCCTGAGCGGCGAACTGATCAGGTTGTTGACGACAACCAGCAGAACCATCCAGATGGCTGCCAATAGGCCGAAAGTCCCGATGTAGATGACCCGACGCGCCAGTGCCAACGGAGCCTGGTAGTCCTTTTCATGAATATAGCCGACCACGAACCAGTCCCAGAATGGGAAATACAAGTAGTATGTCCGTACCGGGCTGCCCCAGAAGTGGAGATTTCGTATATCCGTCATTTTTTGTTTGATCAACGGGAGACGAAGATCGTCCCGCTCCAGACGTTCGGATGTCTCCAGGACGCGGCCATCCCCGGTGACCACCATCATTTGGACGTCGTTAAACCGCCGGGTGATTCCCCTGATTTCCTTGGCGGCCTCCATTTTCAATGCAGCGTTCATTTCGCGGTCATCTTCCAGCCGGAGATCCATCAGGTAGTTGAGATGGGTTTCACAGATTTGGAGTGCCATGTTGGTTGCGTGGTGCAACTCGGAATCGATCCGTGTCTGGATAACCTCGAGGATGGGAGGGGTGATCAAACTGGTGGAAACCATGCAGAAGACAATACCCATGCCCAGGACGGGAAGCAGGATCGAGAGGAGAATGCGTTTTTGAAAGGGCCGGGTGGTGTTCGTTTTCACGGCACTTGCTCCGAAAGGTTGCTAAAACCGTGGGCTTGCGGTCTGCATTTTGGTGGGGTAGACGATCTCTTTTCGGCCGTCCTGCCATTGCACCAGGATGGGGTTGTGCCCCACCTGCCTGCCCTGGTGGTCCACTTTGAACCGGCCGATAACGGTGACGGTGTCCAGGGAACTGATATAATCCCTGATCCGGGCGTGGTTGATTTCCTGAAGGTCGGTGATGGCCCGTTCCAGAATCTGGCAGCCGGCATAGGCCGACCCCGCGTGGTAGGAGGGAAGCTTGTTGTAAGCCGCCTTGAAATCCCTGATAAATTTGATGGTCCCGGGAAACGGAATGCGCTCATCGGGCTCCCATTGGGACGGCCCGAAAATGCCCTCGGCAATGGGACCGGCATTGCGCAAAAAGTGCGGGTGGATGGGGGCGATGGTCATGCCGATTGCCTTGGGTCGCCAGTCGGCCGCCTGCATCAGCTTGAGAAGGCGGTAAGCCTCGGGCGGGTAGCCGGAGAGGATCATCCCGGCCGCGTTTTTCTCGACCGCGTCGTTCAGCAACGCGCTCAACTGGCTCGACCCGGGTGCGAAGGACTGCTTCAGGACCACGGCAATGCCGAACCGTCTGGCCCACCTTTCCGCACCCTCGGCCACGTCGACGTTAAAGGGATTATTTTCATAAATGATGCACACGGAGTCGTGGCCCTGCCTGGCCATCAGGTCAAGCATGCCGATGAAATAGCGGTCGGCCATGGCATACATGCCGAATACATGCCGGTACCCGCGGTTCCAGATTGCCTTGCCCGAGGCTGCGCAGGCCAGCATCACCATCTGTTGGGCTTCGCTGACCTGGGATGCCTGCAGGGTCAATGGGGTTCCGTAGGGTGAGAGAACCAGGTCGACGCGGTCCTGGTGGATCAGCTGCTGATAAAGCGTGTAAACGTTTTCTGGATCGCTGCGGTCATCGTAGACGACCAGCTCCACCGGGCGGCCCATCAGCCCGCCATGCTGGTTGACCTGCCTTTCCCAGAGCCGGTAGCCGTCCCTGACCATGGCCGAGTGCTCGCTGAACCTGCCGGATAAGGAGACCGTGGCCCCGATTCGAATCGGGGCCAGCGGTTCGCCGTAACCGGCGGTGGCCAGGAACAGGAATAGCATCGTCAGGGCCAGTGCCGGTCCAACAGAAGGATAACCCTTCATGGCGATCCGTTTCCCGGTCCAGCGTTGAACCGCGATAGCGAGCGCATTCCCCGCGGCTTGCCGCGGGGAGGGTTCAATGCTTTTTTCAGAAAGATGGCTGCTGCCTGCAGGGGCATTTCCGACTCATGCGGTATCACAGCAGGTTTTGATGATGCATGAATGGGGCAAAGTATTTCATCGATGTCCGCTTTCGTCAAGGCTGCGTTCAATGGCAGGGAAGGCGGCTGCGGCGGCTACAGCCCTTCCTGTTCGTATTTCATTAGGCCTTTGATGCTCTGGGAAATCAGTTCCAGTTTGCGGAGGATCTCCAGCCGCGTTTTGTTTTTCGCCAGGGTGTCGTCTGCGATCTGCTTTTGGTATTGTCCGGCTACGGTTGACAGCAGTTCGGCGATGGACTGGTCATCTTCCATGTTATCTCTCCATGATCAATTATCGTCCATTTCCGGCCAATGCGGACATGACGGTAACCATCTTCCCATATCGCCGATCGAAATGGAATGCTTGTGGTGAAATGTTGGTTGCGCTGAAAACGATGGATGAAAGGGCGGGAAACAAATTTCGTGCTCACCGGTTGCCGAACGATAGGGACAAGAGACCTCACTGGGGCGAATCGAAGGTGATCGGGAAGGGGGGCGCGTGGTTTTTTTAACCGGTCCAGGAAGGTGACAGCGTTATCCGGTTTGACAGCAAAAGGGAACCGCCTGGGTGCGGTTTTTACCCGGCGATGCTGACGGACAGCAATACCCGCTCATCCGGCAGGGTTGAGAAAAAGGTAATGTCCGGTGTTACTATACGATCATCTATTCGGACTTGTCGGATGCTGCGGGCCAACTCGTCGGGGTAACGATCCGCGATCCGTTGAAGATCGCTACCATCCACCTCGATGCCCGCTTGCAGCAGACCGCCGCCGACCTCTTTGGCAACCATGTTGAACAGCTTGACCGTTACCCGCCCTGATGTTTCGCAGATGCCGCACTCATCACCATGTTGTGAGATGTCTTCACGAAAAGCGGCGTATCGTCCGCCCTTGCGCATGGTGGCCCCCAGCAGGCCGGGCATGGCTGCACTCAGGGCCAGCACCGATCCGTCCCGGACCCTTGCCTTGTCCACATCGTCCACCGGCCGGGCATCCAGAAACAGGGTCTGGACCCGCCGGTCGAGGTACTCGCCGGAAAGGCCGAGCTGACCGCACAGAAAATCGCGCAGGGTGCAACCGGTCCTCGTGGGCAGGACGACCCCTTTTTCAAACAGCGAGCAAAACAGAGGCACACCAGGCGCGTTGACATGCAGGTGAAGTCGGATCATGGGTCTTTCTCCGCGGGAGACAGGTGGGTCATCGTTAAGCAAACGGGGAGATCCTTGCGGACCTCCCCGTGTGTTGCTGTAAAACCGCTTCAAAAAATCATCCTACCAGTTGAAGACGGTGTCCAACTCCTCATCCTTGACGCCGAAAGTAACGTTGTGGGGCGCCAGGGCTTCATTTTTGAAGTAGTCGGGCAGACGGTCGTCCTTGGCGGTGAAGCCGGCGGCAAGGTTGAATGCGCGCTCGTTTTTCAGCACCGTTTTGCCCAGGGCGGTGACGTCATCGGCGGTCATCGGCTGGCCGATGAATGAGCCGACCAGGTCCACCAGCGCATTGAAGGTGTCCGGCTGATCCAGTATGGCAAAGGCGATGAACAGGCACATGCCGGTGGAGTCGATGGCCGCGGTGGCGATCTGCAGGTTTCTGGACAGCTCCACCTGGCCTTCTGGTTTGAGGGCGTCGACGCTGCCGCCCACCCCCAGCAGGTTGGTGGCCACGGCGTAGCCGGCGGTGTGGTCGGCACCCATGGTGGTGGTGGCGTAGGTCACACCGATGCCCTGGACTGCTCGGGGGTCATAGGCAGGCATGGATTGGCGCTTGACCACCGGCACCCGCTCTACACCGAAAACCTGGCCGGCAACCGCGGCGCCGTTGCCCAGAATCCTTCCCAGCGGGGTACCTTCGCCGACTTCCCGGAGGAGTTTGATGGCTGCCTGGCCGTCGCCGAACGTGGCCAGACCGGCTTCCATGGCCACGCCGATGGTGGCACCCATTTCGATGGTGTCCAGGCCAAAATCGTCATCCATGCGGTCCAGCTGGGCGATGATGTCGATATCGTCGATGCCGCAGTTGCCGCCGTGGGCCCAGACGGTTTCGTACTCGGGCTGTTTGGTGACGTAGTTGCCGTCTTTGTCGTAGAATGTGCCGGAGCAGCGGATCACGCATCCCCGGTGACAGCCGTGGGTGGCCGACCCTTCACCCCCACGCTTGTTTTCCAGGGCGGCCTGGGTTTCGCCGGAAATGTTGGATGCACCCGCAAACTGGCCTTTCTGAAAATTATTGGTGGGGTATGCCCCGGCCTCGTTGACCACGTTGGTCAGCACGTTGGTGCCAAACGCGGGCAGGCCCTCGCCGGTGACCGGATGCTTGCGCAACCCCTCGACAAAAGCCTTGTTGGCCGCCTTGAACTTTTCGGGCTCCGCCGGCGTTCGAATTTTCATGCCGTCGTCGTCAAGGACGATGGCTTTGATGCCTTTGGATCCCATGACGGCACCGACGCCCCCGCGCCCGGCGTGGCGTGTGGGGCGCTGCTCCATATCTGAGAAGGCGACGGAGGCGGCGGACATTTTCATTTCGCCGGCCTGGCCGATGGTGATGCAGGCGACTTTCTTGCCGTACTGGGCGGCGAGTTTGTCCACCGTGGCGTAATTTCCCAGTCCCTTGAGATCGGCGGCGGATTCCACTTTGACGCCGTCCTTGTTGATGAAGACCTTGTACAGGCTGTCATCTGCGGGCTTCCCCTCCAGGATGATGGCTGCGTAGCCCAGTCGGGCCATCACCTGAGCCCCTTGTCCTCCGGAGTTGGCCTCCTTGATGCCGCCGGTGAGCGGGCTTTTACAGCCGACACTGACCCGACCGGACATGGCCGCCGCCGAACCGCTGAGTATTCCCGGTGCGATGACCAGTTTGTTGGCATCTCCCAGGGGGTGGCAGGTGGGGGGCACTTCCCCGGCAATGACTGCCGAGGTCATTGCCCGGCCGCCCAAACCGGCATATTTTCCTGGGGCTTCGGTCTTGACGGCCGGTCCCCCCTGGGCACTCATGTTGATTCTCAGAATCTTGTCCATAGCGTCCCTCCTGTCCATATGAGGCTGGGGTTAAAAAAAAGCGATCCGTAGTCTGGTGGTCATGTTTAACAAAAGATAGGGGTATTTGGTTACCTATTCCTGTAATTATGGGTGTTTGCCGGTAATGTCAAGAAAAACCAAAAACGACCGCAATGGTACGCCCAATCGGCGTACCGGCGATTTCAGGCGGTTTGCGTCGGTTTTTCGCACGATGGGAAAAGGGACGGGGTAGGCGGGGCAAATCCAACCGTTAACGGCAGGTACAACGTCAAAAAAGCCCGACGACCGCTTTCAGCCAAATGGGTGAAAAAGATTGCCGGGCCGGTAATTTTCAACTGACGGGTCGACCGTGCGCAGATTTACCCGTGTTTGCCTTCGAATCCCTTCATGAACGCCACCAGTGCTTCCACGGCTGCCAAGGGCGTCGGATTGTAAATGGAGGCCCGGCATCCACCCACGCTGCGGTGGCCTTTCAACCCTCCCATGCCGTTTGCCGCGGCTTCGGCCACGAAAGTTTTTTCCAGGTCCTCGCTGGGCAGGCGGAAGGTGACATTCATCAGCGACCGGCTTTCCTTTTCAGCGGTTCCGGTGTAAAAGCCGCTCCGGTCAATCGTGTCGTACAGCAGGCCGGCCTTTTTCCGGTTCAGCGCCGCCATTTTATCCAGCCCGCCGATGGTTTCCTCCAGCCATTTGAGCACCAGCTGAACCGTGTAGATGGCAAAGCAGGGCGGGGTGTTGTACATGGAGTTCTTCTCGGCATAGGTGGTGTAACGCAGCATGGTGGGGATGTCAGCCGGGGTGCGGGCCAGCAGATCATCCCGGACGACTACCAGGCACACACCGGCCGGTCCCATGTTTTTCTGGGCACCGGCATAGATCAGCCCGAATTTTTCCATCTCCAGCGGTCTGGAAAAGATGTCCGAACTCATATCCGATACGATGGGAACGCCGCCGGTTGCCGGAAACTGCGCCCACTGGGTGCCCTTGATGGTGTTGTTGGAGGTGATGTGGGCGTAGACCGCATCGCTGCTGAAACCTATCGATTGAGGGATATAGGAAAAGTTGCGATCCTCGGAAGAGGCCACCACCTTGACGGATTTGCCCTGGATCCTGGCCTCCTTGATGGCCTTGGTGGACCAGGTGCCGGTGTTGACGTAGTCAGCCGGGTCGCCGGGGCCCAGCAGGTTCATGGGCACCATGCAGAACTGCATGCTGGCGCCGCCCTGGAGAAATAGCACGTGATAGCGGTTGTCCAGCTTCAGGATCCGCTTGACCCGTGCCACGGCGTCATTGATCACCTCGTCGAACCATTTTGACCGGTGACTGATTTCGGTGATCGACATACCGGAGCCGGCAAAATTGAGAAAGGATTCCTGGATTTCTTCCAATACCGGCAGGGGCAGGGCCGCCGGTCCGGCGTTGAAGTTGTGGATTCTGACCGCGTTCATCGTAAATATCCTCCGTTTGGAATGTCTCGGGTGGGGGGCGGTGCCGAGGCGGTTTTCACGCTGGCATCGGAAAATCAGTTCCATATTTCTACAGATGGAAGCCGATCTGTCAACTTGTAACATCAATTATATAATGATTGCAGTTCAGCAACTCTTCATCCGGACCCTGAATGCGGCCACGCGCTGGCACCGAGCGGGCCACCGCATCGGCCCCGTCCGGTGCTTCTATTGACAAACCCCGACAATCCACCTTAAAGGAGGACAACTCAGGAGAAAGGAAACGATCCGATGAAAATCCTACGCTACCCGTCCGCCGCCGCCGATAAAAAGATGAGGGCCATCATCGGCCGGGATATCGATTTCAGGAAAGCCGACGTCCAGGCCGTCACGCGGATTCTCAACGACGTCAAGCGGAATGGAGACGAGGCGTTGATCCGATACTGCCAGGCGTTCGATGCCCCCCGCATGACCGTCGATACGATAGCGGTTACACCCGAAGAGATGGCGGCGGCCCGCGCAAAGGTGGACCGGGCGTTCATGCGGGCGCTGAACCGTGCCGCGGCGCAGATCGACGCGTTTCACCGTCAACAGCTGCCCAAATCGTGGGTCGATACCCGACGGCCCGGCACCTTTTTAGGGCAGATGGTCAATCCGGTCGATGCCGCCGGCGTCTATGTGCCGGGCGGCAAGGGCGGCAATACCCCGCTGGTCTCTTCGGTGCTCATGGGAGCCATTCCGGCCAAAATCGCCGGTGTGCCCAACGTGGTGATGGTCACCCCGCCCATGCCCTCCGGGGAGGTGGCCCCCCATCTTCTCGTAGCGGCCAAGAAAGCGGGCGTGGACGCCGTCTACAAGGTGGGCAGCGCCTGGGCCATCGGCGCTCTGGCATATGGGACGAAGACCATACCCAAGGTCAACGTCATCGTAGGGCCCGGAAACATCTTCGTTACCCTGGCCAAGAAAATCGTCGCCGGGACGGTGGGCATCGATATGATCGCCGGTCCCAGCGAAATCCTGATCATCGCCGATGCAGCGGCGGATCCCGAATACATCGCCGCCGATCTTCTCAGCCAGGCGGAGCACGATCCCCTGGCGTCGGCCATCCTCGTCACCGATTCTGCGGACCTGGCCCAGTCGGTGGACGCGGCGGTCGAGAATCAACTGGGGGACCTGTCCCGCGCCGACATTGCAAGGCAGAGCCTGTCCGCTTTCGGCGCCATCATGGTCGTAAGGAATTTGGACATCGCCATCGAGCTGGCCAATCACATCGCCCCGGAACACCTGGAACTCCAGGTGGCGGAACCCATGGACATGGCGCCGAGGATCCGCAATGCCGGCGCGATCTTCCTGGGACCCCACACGCCGGAACCGGTAGGGGACTATGTGGCCGGTCCCAACCACGTGCTGCCGACCGCCGGCACGGCACGTTTTTCCTCAGCTCTGTCGGTGGACCATTTCATTAAGCGAACCAGCCTGATCCGCTATTCCCAGGCGGCGCTCAGGAAAGAGGCCCGCGATATCATCTGCCTGGCCACCGTCGAAGGGCTCGGTGCCCATGCCAATGCCATTCAGCTTCGCCTTTCCAAAACCAAAGGATAACTTCACCCATGGACATTATCGACCTGAGATCGGACACCATCACCCGGCCCACAGCGGCCATGAGAAAAGCCATGGCAGAGGCCGAGGTGGGGGACGATGTCTTCAAGGAGGACCCCACGGTCAACCGTCTGGAGGAACTGGCGGCCCAACGGGTGGGCAAACCCGCCGCGCTGCTGGTGGGATCGGGCACCATGGGCAACCTGGTGTCCCAGTTGTCCCACTGCGGCCGGGGTGACGAGACGATCCTGGGAGACCAGTCCCATGTTTTCTTCTACGAACAGGGCGGGGCGTCCGCCCTGGGCGGCATCCATCCGCGAACCCTTCCCAACGACATGGACGGCACGATTGCCCTGGAGAAGATCGAGGCGGCCATCCGCCCTGATGATGTGCACTTCCCGATTTCGCGGCTGGTTATACTGGAGAACACCCACAACCGCTGCAGCGGGACGCCGCTTACGCCCGCCTACACGACAGCGGTGGCCCGGCTGGTCAAGCAGCATGGATTGAAACTTCACATCGACGGCGCCCGAATCTTCAATGCCGCGGTGGCCCTGGGCATGGATGTCGCTGACCTGGCCGCACCGGCTGACTCGGTGACCTTTTGTCTGAGCAAGGGACTGGCTGCACCGGTCGGATCGGTTGTTTGCGGTGATGAGGCCTTTATCGCCCGCGCGAGACGAATGCGCAAATCCGTGGGGGGCGGCATGCGACAGGCGGGTGTCATTGCCGCAGCCGGCATCGTGGCGCTGACCGAGATGGTGGATCGGCTGGCCGAGGACCACCTCAATGCCCGGAACCTGGCCGAAGGGTTGGCCGAAATTCCGGGGGTATTGGTCGATCCCGATGCCATTGCTACCAATATCGTCTACTTCCGCGTGGCGAAAAACGGAATGGATGCACCGGCGATGGTGGCGCAACTGGGTGAATCAGGGGTCCGGGTGCTGCCGACAGCCAAGGATCAGATGCGGGCGGTGCTCAACTACCATGTGACCGCGGCGAATGTAAAGCAGGCGCTGGCCGTATTCAGCCGGGTCATGAAGTAATAAAAAAAGCGGCCTACCGGTTCAGGTGAAACCGGTGGCCGCTTTTTAAAATCGATGGGGAGGAGATTAAACGGCGTCTCTCAATTTCTTTCCGGGTTTGAACTTAACCACGTTGGCAGCCTTGATCTTGATCACTTCGCCGGTCTGGGGATTGCGCCCCTTACGGGCTTTGCGACGAACTTTCATGAAGGTTCCGAAACCCACCAGAGTCACTTTCCCGTCTTTTTTCTTCAAGGCTTTGGCGACGTTGGCGGTAAAAGAATCCAGCGCTGCGGCAGCGGCAACTTTGGTGATACCTGAGTCTTCTGCCATTTTCTCAACTAATTCAGCTTTTGTCATCGTTTCCTCCTTTGATGGGTGTGAAATAGGAACCTAATAATTATACTTAATTTTTGGCATTACAGCAATTCTTGGACCGTGTCAACAGCGAAACCGCATGAAACAAGGGTTTGGAAGAAGAAATCCGACTTCAATGCTTGAAACTGCGCTGTCCGGTGTAAACCATGGCCACATCGGACTCGTTGCAGGCCTCGATAGACTGGTAGTCGTTGTTCGACCCACCCGGCTGCACCACCGCGGTGATGCCTTCGCGGATACCCACATCCACGCCGTCCCGGAAAGGAAAGAATGCGTCGCTGACCATGGACGCACCGACCAGCCCGCCTTTTTCGGCTGATACACGGGCGTCGATCTCGGCCTTGCGTTCCGGATCATCCAGGTCGTTGTAGGGCGTCTGCCAGGCTTCGAAGCTGTAGCGGTCGGCCAGTTTGCGGTAGGCTTTGTCCCGGGCGATCTCCGCCACGCCGACCCGGTCCTGCTCACCGGTGCCGATGCCCACGGTGACCAGGTCCTTGACGTAGAGCACCGAATTGGATGTGACGCCTGACTCGACCAGCCAGCCGAACAGCAGGTCCTCGGCCTCCCTGTCGGTGGGCATGCGGTTGGTCTGGTAGACCTTCCCGTTGGCTTCGCACCGGGCGGGCTTCAGGTCGGCCCGGGTGCGGGCCTGGGGTACGAAGGACCACTGGGCGATGATCCCGCCGTCGATGAGGCTCTTGAACTCCACGCAGCGTTTGCCGACGAAATCCTGCAGCCGGTTGATGTTGCCGATGCGGATCACCCGCAGGTTCTTTTTGCGGGAGAAGACATCCATGACCCCCGGCTCGAAATCCGGTGCCACCACCACTTCGGCATATTGGCTGCATATGGCCTCGGCGGCAGCCTTGTCCACACTGCGATTCACGGCGATGCAGCCGCCGAAGGCAGCGATGCGGTCCGCGAGGTTGGCTTTGACATAGGCCTGCTCCAGCGTTTCGGCCTGGGCGACGCCGCAGGGGTTGTTGTGCTTGACGATCACCGCGGTGGGCCGGCCGGCGAAATAACGCAGGATATTGAGAGAATTGTCAGCATCGGTGAGGTTGGTTTTGCCCGGGTGCTTGCCGGACTGGAGCAGCTCGATGTCCGATGCCAGGTACTGGCCGGGCTGGATGGTCTCGGTTTCTCCGAGTACGAGGTTGCCGTTGACCATGCGGTAAAGGGCTGCCTCCTGGCCGGGGTTCTCTCCATAGCGCAACCCTTTTTGGACAGCGTCGATCGTCCAGGTTACCTTTTCGTAGAACAGGGTCTGCCGCCGGTCCCGATCCACGAAGCTGATCTCCATTTCCGGGGGAAAATGGTCGTCCATGATTGTTCGGTACATTTTTTTAAGATCGTCAGCCATATTGTTGCTCCTTGGTTAATAATGAAAAAGGGTCCAAGGGGTCGAGGATTCAAGGGGTCAAGGGAACGCAACTAACCCAACGAACGCAACAAACCCAACAAACTTAACGGTTCTTCAGTCGGTATTCTTTCTCGACGGCGCTGAAGGCAGTGTCGGCCAGGTAACCGGCGATGGCCGTATCGTAGGCGGCGGTGTGGGCGAACGCCTGGCGGGCCAGCCGGTAGCGCAGCGCCAGACCGATGCTCCCTTTGCCTGCGTCCATTTCGTCGGCAATCTGCCCATAGTCGGCGGGATCCACCACCGATGCGACCCGGATGAAGTTCTTGGCCGATGCACGGATCATGCATGGCCCGCCGATGTCGATGTTGCCGCGGGCCTGCTCCGGCGTGACAGTGGCCTTGGCGATGGTCTCCTTGAACGGATAGAGGTTCACCACCACCATGTCGATGGGCACGGCACCGGTTCGTTTCAGGTCGGACTGGTGGGCCTCATTGTAAGTCTCGGTGAGAAGCCCCAGGTATATCTTGAAATCCAGGGTTTTCACCAGCCCCCCCTGAGTTTCCGGCTGGCCGGTATACTCGGCCACCTGGGTGAGACGGTCGCCGGCCTGCCCGCCCAGGATTTCCCGAAGCCGGGTAAACGTACCACCGGTGGAGAATATCCGTATGTCGGGGTTGATCGCCAGCATCCGGGGGACGAAACTTTCCAGCCCGCTTTTGTCGGAAACGCTGATCAGCACGTGGTTCACTCGGACCCGGTCATCAATTTTCTCTACCTTGTTCATTGTCATATGACTCTACCTTTCTCCTTCGTATTCTTCCAGGAACCGGTCGAAAAATCGGGCCATGAACCGGTGCCGTTCGTCGGCCAGGTGTTGGCCGGTGACGGTCAGTATACGGTCCCGGATCCTGGAGAGTTTGACCAGGTATTCGCGGTATCCCGTGTCGTCGATGGAATACGCCTTTGCCTGGGCCACGTCAATCTCCGGACTGTGCAGCCGGGCGCCCAGTTCGCCGGCGAACAAAAAGGCCCGGGCCACCCCCACGGCACCGATGGCATCCAGCTTGTCCGCATCGAACAACACCCTGGCCTCCACGGTACGGGGGGGGGCGCCCCGGCGAAACCGGTGGGCGGCGATGCAATGGATAATGTTCTCCCTGCGCTCGTCTGACAGGGGGCAGGCGGCCAGCATTTTCCGGGCCATGGCAGCACCTTTTTCGGCGTGGCAGAGCGTACCGTTGGCCCGGTCCTGGTGCCCGCGGCCGATATCATGAAGGTAGGCGGCCGCTTCCGTGACCAGCAGATCCGCCCCCTCGGCCGCACCGATGCGCCGGCAAAGCCGGTGCACCCTCAAGGTATGGTCCCAGTCGTGGCTCCCTTTGGCCTGAGAAAAGAGCGCCCGGGCCTTTTCCCGGATGTCTGACAGGATGGCAGCCGCGGATTCGTTCATGATCCGAGCATCGCAGGACTACACGTGTCCGGGTCGCGCCCGGACGGTCTGTCCACCCGGGCTTTATTCAATGCCGCCGGAGTTGTTCGGCGATCCACGGTCGCTTTCTCTTCTCGTCTCATTCGATGGACATGATTCCTTCCCACCGCTGGTATTCGGTGCCTGTCGGCAATCCTTTCGATTCCAGCAGGCGGATGATTTCCGGGTCGTTGAACCGCAGGTAGGGGTTGACGGCCCGCTCGTCGTCCAGGGTGGAGGTCACATGGTTTTTGTCGTAGCGGTCGGCGTAGGCATCGATGGCGCGGTTGCCCGGGGTCAATTGCCGGGCAAAGGCCAGTGATGCCGCCACGTAATCGTGACCGGCATAAACACGGGTGGTACCGGGGTAGCCCATGAGCAGACAAATGGAGCGGTAAAAGGACTTCAGGTCTCCGGAGAAGCAATTGCCCACCGTGCCGTTGAACAAGGTGTCGCCGGTAACCAGACACCCTTCGGTGGCAAATACCACTGAATCCGCGGTGTGGCCCGGGGTCAGACGGACGGTCACTGGTTGGCCCGCCAGGACGAGCGTCTCGCCATCGGTGAACCGGCGATGGTCGAGATGAGCGGCCCCTGCCGCTTTCGCCAGTCGCCGGGTGCCGGTGGTATGGTCGCCGTGCCCATGGGTGTTGGTGGCCATTTCCAGCGTCAGACCCTTTTGCCGGACAAAGGCCATGATTTCATCCACGGCGCCGCCGTCGATGGCCAGCGCACGGGTGTCGGCATACAGCAGGTACCCCAGATTGTCGCCGCCGTAAGAAAATTGTTTGAGTCGCATGGGGCCGATTCCCGCCTATGGGTTATGCCGGAGCAGAAATGGATTCTGCATTGATATCGATATATTAAACTGCGGGTCCAGGCAACAAAAAAAGCGTTGTCGGTCATCCGCGGATCAAGGTTCGGGAACTGTCTGCCAAAGGGGGTGATTTTTGAATTTATGATCCACTTTGCTCCACCTTGTTGACCCTTAAGCAAATTTGTGTTTAACTTTCAAAAATTATTAGCAAAATAATACATATTAAAAGCGTTTTTTTCTTGACTAATCAGTAATTTTGTACTTTTATCCAAAGGAAGTGGATCAAAGTGGATAATATTGGTGAAAAATGTTCCGGGGAAGCTCCTTCCATACCATTGACCCAAAAGGGCGGATTATCATCCCGGCTCGGTTTCGGGATGTGATCAAGGCCAGCGGTATCGACAGTATCATGATCACCCGCATGGACCGCTGCCTTTTTGCCTACACCCACGATCAATGGGGCAGGCTGGAACAAAAGATACTCGAACTTCCCGAAAAAAGCGAGGCCATGCGCCGGTTTCAGCGCACATTTATCGGCGGGGCTCACGACTGCAAGTGCGACGCCCAGGGGCGCGTGTTGATTCCACCTTTTCTGAAGCAGTATTCCAAGCTGGAAAAGGAGATCGTCCTGGTTGGGGTAACCGCCCGATTTGAGATCTGGTCGCGGGAAAACTGGGATCGGGAAAACGAATTGATGGAAAAGGATATGAGCGACGACCAGGTTCGGCGCGAGATCGCCCAACTGGGGATTTAGCCCATGTCCGACTACCATGTCACCGCCATGCTCGAAGAAGCGGTTGGCATGCTGGCGTGCCGGCCGGGCAAGATCATCGTGGATGGCACGCTCGGCGGCTCCGGCCACGCCCGGCGAATCTGCGAGCAAATCAGCCCCGGCGGCGTTTTTATCGGTATTGACCAGGACAAGGACGCCATCGACCGGGCCCGCAGGGTCCTTCCCGCCGACGAACGCCGGATCCATATCGTTCACGGCAATTTTGCAGACCTGTCGTTGTTTCTTTCTCAATTGGGCATTGGCGCCGTGGACGGTATTCTCATTGACATCGGGCTTTCCCTTCATCAGATCGAGGCCAGCGGGCGCGGTTTCAGTTTCAGCCGGGATGAACCCCTGGACATGCGTATGGATGTCCGCTCTGACGTTACGGCCGCCGATCTGGTGGCGACCTTGGAAGAGCGGGAACTGGCGCAGACGTTCAGCCGCTATGGAGAAGAACGCTGGGCGGCACGAATCGCCCGGCATCTGGTTGCGCAGCGCCGGACGCATCCGGTGACCACCAGCGGCCAGCTGGCCCGCCTGGTCTCGGAAGCAGTTCCGGCCGCCGCGGCGCGCAAACAGAAGATCCATCCCGCCACCCGGGTGTTCATGGCCCTTCGTATCGCCGTGAACCGGGAGCTGGACGTGCTGGATCGATTTCTGGAAACGGCGGTGGATCTGCTCAATGCGGGGGGGCGCCTGTGTGTGCTCTCCTTCCACTCCCTGGAGGACCGGATGGTCAAGCACCGGTTCCGAACCATGGCGCACCCGTGCACCTGTCCGCCGACGTTCCCCCGGTGTGTGTGCGGGCGTCGGGCAAGGGTGCGGTTGCTGACGCGCAAGGTGATGCGTCCGACAGAGGCGGAGATCCGAAACAATCCCATGGCCCGCAGCACGCGGATGAGAGCCGTGGAGGCGTTGTGATGGCGGCTGGCAAAACCAATCGCCCGGTGGCGGAAAACAGGCCCAGGACCAGGTCCGGGCAGGGCAGCAGCAGCCGCAACCGGAAGTTGCGGCCGCCGAGAAAAAGAATGACGGTCCTCTGGATCGTTTTGATGGTTCTGTTCTTCGTGGAGGCCCTGTTTTACGCGTGGTGCCGGGTTCAGTGCGTCAATGCCGGATACGGCATCGACAGGGAGAACAGCCGGCACCAGGCACTGCTCAAGGAGCGAAACACCCTGAAAATTGAGTTGGCCCGGCTCAAATCGCCGGAGCGGATCGAAACCATTGCCCGGACCCGCTTGGGTCTGGTTATGCCGGATGTGCAACAGAAGGTGGTGCTTCCATGACAACCACGGCAACCACACGGACTCGGCTGCGGACCGGAATCGTTGGGGCGCTTTTCCTGATGGCCCTTTGCGCCATCAGTGTGCAGGCGATCCGTCTCCACGTATTCCAGGGCGCCTGGCTTTCCGAACGGGCGGCCAGCGAGTACGAGCGTGCCATGGTGGTGCAGGGCAAACGGGGCGCCATCACCGATCGCAACGGAAGCCCGCTGGCGGTGAGCATCGACAGCCCGTCAGTTGCCGCCTATCCCCGCCGGATCAAAGATCGCCAGGCGGCGGCCAAGCAGCTGGCCAGGGCGCTGAATCAGCCGCAACGGGACATGCTCAAGAAGCTGGATCCCGAGCGATCCTTTGTGTGGCTCAAACGCCAGGCCACGCCGCGCCAGGCCGAAACGGTCCAGGCGCTGGGAATCAAGGGCGTCGACTTTATCACCGAGCACAGCCGCTACTATCCCAACAAGACGCTGGCGGCTCAGCTGGTAGGGTTTTCCGGCATCGACGGCCACGGCCTGGAGGGCATGGAATTCTATTTCGATGCCGTCCTCAAAGGCGGGGAGCAGGAGATCACCATTCTCAAGGATGCCCTGGGGCGCCGCTTCGAGGGCGCCGGAATGCCGGCGAACCTGGCCGGGGGGCATAACGTGGTGCTGACCATCGACCGCACGATCCAGCACATCGTCCAGAAGGCGCTGGAGGCGTCGGTGACCGAGTATGCCGCCCAATCGGGTATGGCCATCGTCATGGCGCCGGCTACCGGCGAGGTGCTCGCCCTGGCGCACTATCCGTTTTTCAATCCCAACAGCTACGGGTCCTTCGAGCGAAAATTGTGGAGAAACCGGGCGATTACCGATCCATTCGAGCCGGGTTCCACCATGAAAATATTCAGTGTGGCGGCGGCCATCGACAGCGGCGTCTGTTCCCCGTCCACCATTTTTTACTGCGAAAACGGAGAGTACCGGATCGGCAGGAACACCATTCACGACACCAAGTCCCACGGGTGGTTGTCACTGCAGCAGATCGTCAAGTACTCGAGCAACATCGGATCGGTAAAAATGGCGGAGAAGCTCGGGTCACGTCAGCTCCATGCGTATTTGACCGCCTTCGGATTCGGTCAGCGTTCCGGCATCACCTGCCCCGGTGAAACCGCCGGCAGCCTCAGCCCGTTCAAGTCATGGTCCGCCATCGATGCGGGGGCCATCTCGTTCGGACAGGGCATCTCGGTGTCCGCGATCCAGCTGATTGCGGCCGCATCGGCCATCGCCAACGATGGGCTGCTGATGAAGCCGATGCTGGTCAAGGAAATAACGGACCGGGACGGACAGACGGTGCAACGCTTTTCTCCCCAGCCGGTTCGGCGGGTGGTTTCCTCCCACTCCGCCGCCACGGTGCGGCGAATCCTTAAAACCGTGATCACCGAAGGTGGCACCGGGGTGAATGCGGCCCTGGAAGGGTACTCCGTGTGCGGCAAAACCGGCACCGCCCAGAAAATCGACAGCAGCGGTTCCTACGCAAAGGGGCGTTACTTGTCGTCTTTCGTGGGGCTCGCCCCGGCCGATCACCCGGAGTTGGCCATCCTGGTGATTCTGGACGAACCCAAGGGCCAAAGCTACGGAGGCATCGTGGCGGCACCCGCCTTTCGCCAGATCGCACTGGAAACGTTGAGCTATCTTAACATTCCACCGGGACCCGATGCGGATCGATTACGCGTATCCAGGGAAAACAGGGCCAACGGATGAAGCTATCATTGCTTACGGATCAGCTGAGCGTGCAGGAGACGACCGGTGCCCACCCGTTTGTGGATCCGGAGGTTACCGCCGTCTGCTACGATTCGCGCAAGGTGACCCCGGGAGCCGTATTTGTGGCCATCGAGGGGTTTTCCGCCGATGGGCATCGCTTCATCCCGGACGCCGTCGAGCAGGGTGCGGTCGCCGTGATCTGCCGCAAATCGGTCGCGGTCGACGCGGTGGTGATTCGCGTGGCGGATCCCCGGGCGGCGCTGGCTCAGCTGTCCTGCCGGTTTTTCGGCCAGCCCTCAGACCGGATGACGATGGTGGGGGTGACCGGCACCAGCGGCAAGACCACGGTCACCTACCTGCTGGAGAAAATCCTGGAAAAGGCCGGTCATCGACCGGGCGTGGTGGGGACGATCAACTACCGGTATGCCGGCCAAACATTCACGAATCCGGTTACGACGCCCGAATCCCTCGAGCTTCAGGAGATGCTTCGACAAATGGCGGACAGCGGGACCAGTCATGTTGTCATGGAGGTTTCTTCGCACTCTCTGGACCTGCATCGCGTCGACGGCTGTTGTTACGATGTGGCGGTTTTCACCAATCTGTCCCATGACCACCTGGATCATCACGGCACCATGGACCGCTATTGGCACAGCAAAAAAAGGCTGTTCAACGACTATCTTAAACCGGCCGACCGCGATCATCCGGTTCGCGCCGTGGTCAATACGGACGATCCCAAGGGTAGAGATCTGGCCGCGACACTGGGGACCATGGCCCTGCGGACCGCTGTATACGGAGAGGGGGACATCGTTCCTCTTGGTGTGGTTCGAGACCTGACGGGCATTCGTGGCGGCATCGCCGTGCCGAATGGAAAGATTCCCTTCGATTCGTCGCTGGTGGGGGATTTTAACCTTGAGAATATACTCAGTGCCGCCGGTGCGGCCCTGGCTCTGGGGATCCCGGCGGCTGCGATTGCCGCGGGTATCGACGCCACCGGATGTGTGCCCGGTCGCCTGGAGCGGATCCCTGAGGGCGGCGACCGGTATGTTTTCGTGGATTATTCGCACAAGCCGGCCGCGTTGGAAAACGCCATCTCGGCCCTGCGGGCGCATACGACGGGACGCCTGATCACCGTTTTCGGATGCGGTGGGGATCGGGATCGCGCCAAACGACCGGTAATGGGAGAAATCGCCGCCAGGCTCAGCGATCTTACCGTGGTGACGTCGGACAATCCGCGGTCGGAGGACCCGCTGGCGATCATTGCCCAGGTGGAGTCGGGGGTACGGGAGGTCTGCACCCGGCGGCTCTCTGCCGGTGCATTGACGACCGGGTGGCAGGAAAAAGCCTACCTGGTGGAACCGGACCGGCGCGCGGCCATTGCCTCGGCCATCGCGACCGCCCAGGCAGGCGATGCCGTGCTGATTGCCGGCAAAGGACACGAAACCTATCAGATCCTGGCCGGCGAAACCATCCATTTCGACGACCGGGAAGTGGCTCGCCAAGTGCTGGAAGCCATGAACGAGGCCGGAGCTTAAGACCATGAGGCCATTCGGGTGGACGACTGAACAGGTGCTGACGGCAACCGGCGGGTCCCGGATTTCAGGGCCGGCGGACATGGCCTTTGCCGGCATCGGCATCGATTCGCGCACGATCGCTGCGGAGGGCCTCTTTGTGGCCATTGCGGGCGAATCCCACGATGGGCACCGTTTTGTGGCCGATGTGCTGGATCGCGGCGTCAAGGGCGTGGTGGTGGCTGACGACCAGGTGGCCAGCCTGCCCATGGAACGAATGACCGCCGCCGGCATCGTCTGTATCGCCGTGGCCGACACCACCCGGGCTCTGGGAGCGATGGCCCGCTTCAACCGCCACCGTGGAACGCTCAAGGTGCTGGCCATCACCGGCTCCAACGGTAAAACCTCAACCCGCATGCTCATGGAGCAGGTGATTTCCAGGACCTTTTCAACCCTGAGCACCAGCGGGAACCTGAACAACCACATCGGCCTGCCCTTGACGCTGTTCCGTCTGGCACCGGAACACCAAGCCGCTGTGCTGGAACTGGGCATGAACCATGCCGGCGAAATCACCCGTCTGGGACGCATCTGCGAGCCGGATGTGGGCGTAATCACCAATGTGGGGCCGGCCCACTTAGAAGGGCTGGGCACCATCGACAACGTGGCCCGGGCCAAGGGGGAGTTGCTGCCGACCATCCGTCCCGGCGGCACGGCCATTCTTAACGCCGACGATCCGCGGGTTGCAGCCCTGGCCGACCGTGTGGACCGTCCGGTGATTTTTTTCGGCAATGCCGTCGCGGCGCAGGTTCGGGCGGACGATATCCGTCCCACCGAAGCCGGCATGGTTTTCACCCTGACCACGCCGTCGGGCAGCCGGCCGGTGACCCTGGCGACCCCCGCGCGGGTGATGGTCTCCAATGCCCTGGCAGCAGCGGCTGCCGGAGAAGTCATGGGCGTGCCGCTAGATCAGATCCAGGCGGGGCTGGAGGCCTTTGTTCCCCAGGCCGGGCGCATGGGCATCCGTGTCCTCAAAGGGGACATCCGCCTGGTGGACGACTCATACAACGCCAACCCCGGCTCCATGGTTGCGGCCATCGAGACCCTGGCCGCGATGAGCCCCAAACGCCGCACCATCGCGGTTCTCGGGGACATGCTCGAACTGGGGCCGCAATCGGCTGACCTGCACCGGGAAATCGGCCGGGCGGCCGGTGATGCCCGGCTCGATCGCCTGTACGTTGCCGGCCATTTCGCCGCATCCGTGGCCGACGGCGCCATGGACCGGCAGATGAAAGCAGACCGGATCTTTTGCGGAACCAAGGCGGGCATCATCGAGCAGTTAAACCACGAATTGCAGCCCGGGGACCTGATCCTGGTGAAAGGGTCACGCGGCATGGCCATGGAAGAGGTGGTCGAGGCGATCGTCACCTGGACAGATCGGCAACCCGGAGCGCAAGGGCGCGAGACCCACAGATGATCTATCACCTGTTATATCCGCTGCATACGACCTTTGCAGCCTTCAACGTGTTCCGGTACATCACCTTCCGGACCATCTACGCCAGCCTGACGGCCTTTTTGATCTGTTTTCTGCTCGGGCCATGGGTGATCAGGCGGCTTTCGATGATGCAGGTGGGACAGTACATCCGGGAGGACGGGCCCAAGGACCACTTCAAAAAAGCGGGCACACCCACCATGGGCGGCGTGCTGATCATTTTTGCGGTGGCCGGTTCCACCCTGTTGTGGACCGATCTGACCAACCGCTACGTGTGGATCGCCCTGCTGGCCACCCTGGGGTTCGGGGCCATTGGTTTTGCCGACGACTACCTGATGCAGGTGAAAAAGCGCAGCCTGGGTCTGACGGCCCGCCAGAAACTGCTTCTGCAGGTACTGCTGGCCCTGCTGGTGGGGCTGCTGGCATACATGGTGCCCGAGTTTTCAACCAAACTCAGCGTACCCTTCTTCAAGCGGCTGACCCCGGATCCGGGATGGGGATACATTTTCTTCGCCGCCCTGGTCATTGTGGGGGCGTCCAACGCCGTAAACCTGACCGACGGTCTGGACGGCCTGGCCATCGGGCCGGTGATCATCGCCGCCGTCACCTATATGATTTTCGCCTATGCGGCCGGTCATGCGCGCATCGCCGACTACCTGCAGATCACCCCGGTGACGGGGTGCGGGGAGATCACGGTCTACTGCGGCGCACTGGCCGGCGCCGGGTTGGGATTCTTGTGGTTCAACGCTTATCCGGCCCAGGTGTTCATGGGGGATGTGGGCTCGCTTTCCATGGGCGCATCGTTGGGCACGATTGCCGTGATCACCAAGCAGGAGATCCTGTTGGCGCTGGTGGGCGGCCTGTTTGTCATCGAGGCCCTCTCCGTGATCTTTCAGGTGGGTTTTTTCAAGATGACCAAAGGCCGCCGCATTTTCAGAATGGCCCCCATCCATCACCATTTTGAATTGAAAGGCTGGCCGGAACCGAAGGTGATCGTCAGATTCTGGATTATCGCCATTGCCCTGGCATTGATATCCATGAGTACGTTGAAGCTGCGATAATGAACCTTAAGAACAAACACATCGTGGTGGTGGGACTCGGGCGGTCCGGTGTGGCCACATCCCGGTTCCTCGTCCGCCAGGGTGCCCGGGTAACGGTGACGGACCGCGCCCCGGCCGAAACCCTGAAGGCCGCTGCGGCAGCCCTTAAGGGACTGGACGTCCAGCTGAAGCTGGGCGGGCATGATGCCCTGGATTTTGAAACCGCCGATGTGGTGGTGCTCAGCCCGGGTGTACCCCACACCCTGCCGATGCTGGAACCGGCCTGGGCCAAAGGAACCCCGGTTATCGGAGAAATGGAACTGGCTGCCGGACATATCACCGAACCGATTCTGGCGGTTACGGGAACCAATGGAAAGACCACGACAACTGAACTGGTCGGGAACATGCTGAAAAAAAGCGGAAAGAACGTATTTGTGGGAGGAAACATCGGCACACCACTGGTTGCCTACGCAGACGGTGCCCATGACCGGGCCGACGTGGTGGTGGCCGAAGTGAGCAGTTTCCAGCTGGACACCATCATCGATTTCAGGCCGGATACCGCCGTGATGCTCAACATCACCGACGACCATCTGGACCGGTATCCGTCTTTTTCCGCCTATGCGGACGCCAAGTGGCGGATATTCGAAAACCAGCTGCCCGGCGATGTGGCGGTGCTCAACGCCATGGATGCCACGGTGGCGGCCATGATCGACCGCCGTCCTCCCCATGCCCGCCGGAAACTCTATTCGGAGAGGGCCGTCGTTAACGGCGCACAGATATTGAAGGACAAGATCCTTCTGATCGATGCGGGCCGGCAGACGGGCTGTTTCACGCTGGACAAGTCCGGTCTCATCGGTCCCCACAACCGGGAAAATATGGCTGCCGCCTGTCTGGCCGCACGTGAACAGGGTGCCTCGGATGCAGGCATCCAGCAGGCCATCGATGAATTCCAGGGACTTTCCCACCGTCTGGAGACGGTGGGATGGGTGCGCGGTGTGCGCTTTGTCAACGACTCCAAGGCCACCAATGTGGATGCGGTGGTCCGGGCACTGGCGTGTTTCGACGTTCCGGTGATCCTGATCATGGGCGGGCAGAACAAGAAGGGTGATTTCACCGGTCTCAAATCCCAGGTGCGACGCCGGGTCAAAACCCTGGTGGCCATGGGAGAAGCCAAGGACGAGATCGTTACCGCCCTGGCCGGGGACCCGGAAAAGGGAATCCTGGAGGCCGGCTCCATGCAAGAGGCGGTTGAAAAGGCATTCGGTGCGGCTGCCGACGGTGAGGTCGTGCTGCTCTCTCCGGCTTGTGCCAGTTTCGATATGTTCGACAACTATGCCCAGCGGGGCGACCGGTTCCGGGATATCGTCGAAAGGCTGGGATGACCGCTACTGCAAAACGAAACGGGGTTCAACCATTGGTCTACGACCTGGGACTGCTGTTTCCTGTTTTGCTGCTCGTGGGCATGGGCATCGTGATGGTTTACAGCGCCAGCAGCGCCCTGGCCATCAAGAAGTTCGGCAGCGGTTACTTCTTTTTGAAAAAACAGGCCATGTTTTCCCTGATCGGCATCGTGGTGCTGGTGACCTTCAGTTACATTCCTTTCCGCCTATACCGGGTGCTCGTGTACCCCGTTCTGGCGGCGGCCATCGTGATGCTGGTGGCGGTGGTCTTTTCCGGATTGGGTGTGACGGCGGGCGGATCCGCCCGCTGGCTGCAAATCGGGCCGGTCCAGTTTCAGCCGTCGGAACTGGCCCGATTGGCCCTGGTCATCTACATGGCCTACTCCATGAGCAAGAAGGGTGAACGGCTGCGCGATTTTTACGTGGGTTTTCTGCCCCATTTTCTGGTCCTGGGGCTGTTAACGGGCCTGTTGCTGGCCCAGCCCGATTTTGGATCGATCGTGATCTTTGCCGCCCTGACCTGGATCATGCTGTTTGTCGGCGGGTGCCGCATTACCCACCTGCTGTCGGTGGTCCTGGTGCTGGCGCCCATGGCCTGGCTGTTCATGACCCACGCCGAATACCGGGTCAGACGGCTGATGAGCTTCATGGACCCCTGGCAATACCCGGCGGACGAGGGATACCAGATCGTCCATTCGCTAATGGCATTCGGTACCGGGGGGATCACCGGTGCGGGCATCGGCAAGGGTTACCAGAAACTGTTTTACCTTCCCGAACCCCACACGGATTTCATTTTTTCCGTGGTGGGGGAGGAGCTGGGGCTCATCGGGGTCATGATCGTGATTCTGCTTTACGGCATCATGCTCATGCGGGGGGTTCGCATCGCCCGTCACACCCAGGACCGCTTCGGTTCCTTTCTGGCCATGGGCATCACCGTGACCTTGGGCCTTCAGGTCTGCATCAACATGGGGGTGGCGCTCGGCATGCTGCCCACCAAAGGGTTGACCCTGCCCTTTCTCAGCTACGGCGGGACGAGCCTGCTGATCAACATGGCGGCGGTGGGGATCATGATGAATATCGGAGCGCGGGATGCACGCTGCTGAACCGGAAAATACCTGGCGTCCGCTCAGGGTGGTCGTTGCCGGTGGAGGAACCGGCGGACACCTGTTCCCCGGAATTGCCGTGGCAGCGGAGTTTGCCGCGAGAAATCCGCAAAGCCGGATCCTCTTCGTGGGCGCCGGCCGGCCCTTCGAAAAAGAGGCCCTGGCGCGGGCCGGTTATCCCCAGCGAACCATCGCCATCGAGGGGATCAAGGGAAGAGGGCCGTTGGCAAAGGCACGGGCGGCCATGAAAATTCCCGGAGCCCTGCTTCACTCGGCGGGCATCCTGGCCCAGGCGCAGGCGGATCTGGTGGTCGGGGTTGGTGGGTACGCTACCGGGCCGGTGGCCCTGGCCGCCTGGATAAAAGGCATACCGGTGGTCATTTGCGAGCAGAACACCGTGCCGGGCATCACCAACCGGATGCTGTTTCCGATTGCCAAGCGGATTTATGTCAGTTTCGAAAATACCCGCGGCAAGATCGATCCCTTGAAGAAACGCGTTACCGGTAATCCGGTACGCCGGCAAATCCTGGACGCATCGTGCTTCGAAACGGAAGCGAAAAATAGGTTCACGATTCTGATCGTCGGCGGTAGCCAGGGGGCCCATGCCATCAACCTGGCGGTCATGGACGCGCTGCCACGCCTCCGACAGCGCCGAAAAATGCGGATCGTCCACCAGACCGGCAGCAAGGATCAGGATCAGGTCGCCGATGCCTATCAGAAGGCAGAGATGGAAGCAGAAGTGAAGGCATTTTTTCATGATATGGCATCCCGCTACAGCCGGGCTGATCTGGTTGTCTGCAGGGCCGGCGCCACCACAGTGGCCGAGTTGACCGCCCTGGGCAAACCGGCGCTGTTCATTCCCTATCCCTTTGCGGCGGACAACCATCAGGAACACAACGCCCGGGCCCTGGTCGACCAGGGTGCGGCACAAATGGTGCTCGAACGGGAACTGACCGGGGCGGACCTTGCCCGGCGTCTGGACGACTTGGCCGACGCACCCGATCTGCTGGCGGCCATGGCATCGAAGTCAAGGGTGCTGGGCAAACCGGATGCGGCCCGATCCATCGTGGACGACTGCTATCAACTGGTAGGAAAAAACGCATGTATCTGAAAAAATACCATATTCATTTTGTGGGCATCGGCGGCATCGGTATGAGCGGCATTGCCGAACTGCTCCTGAACCTGGGCTACCGGGTTTCGGGATCCGACGTGAAGGCATCGGACATCACGGCCAATCTGGAACGGTTGGGCGGCACCATTCATATCGGCCACCGGGCCGGGCAGATCGCCGACGCCGATGTGGTGGTGGTCTCCTCAGCGATCGACAGGCAAAACCCGGAAGTGTCGGCCGCCCGGCAGGCGGCGATTCCTGTCATTCCCCGGGCCGAGATGCTGGCTGAACTCATGCGGCTCAAATACAGCGTGGCCATTGCCGGCGCCCATGGAAAGACCTCCACCACCTCCCTGGTGGCCAACGTGCTGGCCGGCGGCGGTCTCGATCCCACAGTGGTCATCGGCGGCAAGCTCAAGAGCATTGGCCGCAATGCGGTGCTGGGTCAGGGCGACTTCATCGTGGCCGAGGCCGACGAGAGCGACGGTTCCTTTCTCAAGTTCTCGCCGGCCATTGCCGTCGTCACCAACATCGACCGGGAGCACATGGATTTTTACGCGGACCTGGATGCGATAAAGACCGTTTTTCTCAATTTTATCGACCGGATCCCTTTTTACGGCCTGGCCGTGCTCTGCCTGGACAACGAGCCGCTCCAGGGCCTCCTCCCCCATATCAAGAAACGGCTGACCACATACGGGCGGAGCACCCAGGCCGATTACCAGGCGCGGAACATCAGCTTCGGCGAGATGAAAAGCCGGTTTACGGTCATCCATCGGGACGACGACCTGGGCGAGTTTACCCTGGCCATGCCAGGCATGCACAATGTATCCAACGCCCTGGCCGCCATCGCCGTGGGCCTGGAACTGGATATTCCCCTGGAATCCATCAAGCGGTCCCTGGAGACGGCCGAAGGGGTGCAGCGCCGGCTGGAGATCAAGGGGGAAGTAAACGGCATTACCGTGGTGGACGACTACGGCCATCATCCCACTGAAATCCAGGTGACCCTCGAGGCGGTCAAGGAGAACTGGCCGAACCGCCGCAAGGTGGTGGTTTTCCAGCCGCACCGCTACACGCGCACACGGGCTCTGCTGCAGGAATTCACCCGCTCGTTCAACAACAGCGATGTACTGGTGGTGCTGCCCATTTATGCCGCCAGCGAGGCACCTATCGCAGGTGTCAGCGGTGAGGCGCTGGGTGAATCCATCCGCGCCCATGGCCACCGGAACGTGATCTGCCTGAACGGCTTGGCGGAATGCGTCGATCATCTCGAGAAAAGCCTGGCATCCGGCGATTTGCTGCTGACCTTAGGTGCCGGCGATGTCTATCGGGTGGGAGAAATGGTGTTGGAGCGATGGTCTGGGGCGTGAGGACAGTGGACAGAGGTCGGAAGTCGGAAGTCACAAGACCAGAAATCAGAAACCAGAGACCGAATCATTGAAAGCAAAGCCGATCCGTAAAAATCAGTTCAAGAAAAACAGAAAGGCCAACCGGGCCCTGTTGCGGCAGCGGGCCGTTGCAGTCGCCAAAGGGATTTTTGGGGCAACGGCGCTGGTGGCGGCCAGCGCGGCGTTCATCTTTGCCCATGATTTTTTTACCCAGACGCGGCATTTCCAGGTGCGCCAGATTGTGGTGAGCGGCATGCAGCGGCTTAGCCGCCCGCAGGTCATGGAGATTGCCGGCGTCGGGATGCAGACGAACATCCTGTCCCTGAATCTGGCCACCACCCGCAAACGGCTGCTGGCCGATCCATGGGTCGCCGAGGCAACGGTCAGCCGGGAAATCCCTTCGGGGTTGCGCCTGCACATCCAGGAAGAAATCCCGCTGGCAATTTTGGACATGGAGGACGGCGAGGGGTTTTTAATCAATCTTGCCGGCGAGGTATTCAAACGACGGGATGACTCGGACGGCGGCGCACTGCCCCGGGTGCAGGGCCTGGGTCATGCAGACCTGCCCGTTTCCGGCATGCCGGCCAGCGAGGCCTATAAAGCGGTGATGACCCTGTTCCAACTGGCCGGGGAGAAAGACAGCCCGCTGCCCCTCTCCGGAATCCGCCGGATCCGAATGGACCGAGAAATCGGAGCCACCGTGTATACCGGCGAAAACAACCGGGTGGTGAAGCTGGGGTTCGGCCGCTATCGTGAAAAGTGCCAGGCGCTGGGACAGCTGATATCGCGCCTGAACAGAGACAGCCGGCTGACCCGCTACACAGCCATTGATTTGTTCGATGTCGATCGAATTGTAATCACGCTGGCATCGGTTGATCCGTCATCTTCGGATCGCAAGGAGGGTTAAGTTGCAGGGATCAAGAGAGGGAAACATCGTTGTCGGCCTGGATATTGGGACCACCAAAATCTGTGCCGTGGTTGGCGAAGTGACCGGCCGCGAGATCAATATCATCGGCATCGGCACCCATCCGTCCATTGGTTTGCGCAAAGGCGTGGTGGTCAACATCGAATCCACGGTGGAGTCCATTAAAAAGGCGGTGGAAGAGGCTGAATTAATGGCCGGCTGTGAGATTTCGTCGGTATACGCCGGCATTGCCGGTGGCCACATCACCGGTTTCAACAGCCGGGGGATCGTTGCCATCAAAGGGCAGGAGATCACCCAGCAGGACGTGGACCGGGTTATCGATGCTGCCCGGGCGGTGGCCATCCCCATGGACCGGGAGGTGATCCATGTACTGCCCCAGGAGTATATCGTCGACGACCAGATCGGTATCCAGAATCCAGTGGGCATGGCCGGTGTCCGCCTCGAGGCCAAGATCCACATCGTCACCGGGGCGGTCACGTCGGCGCATAATATCGTCAAGTGTGCCAACCGGGCCGGCCTGGATGTGTGCGATATCGTCCTGGAAAGCCTGGCCTCGGGAGAGGCGGTGCTCACCGAAGAGGAGAAGCAGCTGGGAACCGGCTTGATCGATCTGGGCGGCGGGACCAGCGACCTGGCCATCTTTTCGGGCAAGAACATCAAGCACACGTTTGTCCTGGCCCTTGGGGGTGACAACCTGACCAATGATATCGCCATCGGTGTGAGGGCCCCTCTGAACGAGGCGGAGCGCATCAAACGTAAATACGGGACCTGCAACGGGGCGGCGATCAGCCCGGACGAAACCATCGAGGTGCCGGGGATGGGCGGCCGCCAACCCCGCAAGCTTCCCCGCCAGATTTTAGGGGAAATCCTGGAGCCGCGCATGGAGGAAATTTTCACGCTGCTCCAGCGGGAGATTTTCCGTGCCGGAATGGAAAACATGATCGCCTCGGGAATCGTTCTTTCCGGAGGGACGGCGCTGTTGGAAGGCACCACCGATATCGCCGAGGCCATCTTCGGCGTTCCCACGCGCCTGGGCAGGCCGCGTGGCATCGGCGGCCTCACCGACGTAGTGAACAATCCCATGTATGCCACCGGTGTGGGGCTGGTCATCTACGGTGCCAGAAAGGAGCCGGAGAAAAAATTCCGCATACGGGACAGGAATATCTTCAACAGCCTCATTTCGAGGATGAAAAAATGGTTCAAGGACGTCATCTAAACCGAGACGGGGAATGCATTTCCCGCCGCTTGCGGCGGGGAGGATATAAAATATAAACCATGGCGTACAGGCAAGCGCCATCATGGGCAACACAAGCAAAGGGGGAAATTATGACTGGTATGTTTACGTACATGGAGAGTGATCGATCGGCAAAAATCAAAGTGATTGGTGTTGGCGGTGCGGGAGGCAATGCGATCAATAACATGATCGCAAGCAATCTGCAGGGCGTCAGGTTCATTTCCGCCAACACGGATGCCCAGGCCCTGGATGTATCCCAGGCGGAAATGCGCTTTCAGTTGGGGACGAAGATTACCGAAGGCCTGGGCGCCGGCGCCAATCCCCAGGTGGGGCGGGAGGCTGCTCTGGAGAATGCGGAAATGCTCAAGGACGCATTGGCCGACTCCCACATGGTCTTCATCACCGCGGGTTTCGGCGGCGGTACGGGAACAGGCGCTGCACCGGTGATCGCACGGCTGTGCAAGGAGATGGGCATCCTTACCGTGGCCGTGGTCACCCGGCCGTTCTCCTTCGAGGGCAGAAAACGGGCCAAACAGGCAGAGGAAGGCATCCTCGAATTGAAAAAAGCGGCCGATACGGTGATCACCATTCCCAACGACCGCCTGCGCGGCCTGGCCTCGAAAAACGCCAAGATGGTGGACATGTTCAAAAAGGCAGACGAGATCCTGTTGCACTCGGTCAAGGGCATCACCGACCTGATCATGATGCCCGGCCTGGTCAACCTGGATTTTGCCGACGTGAAAACCACCATGTCCAGGGCCGGTATGGCCATCATGGGCATCGGCATCTCCAGTGGTGAAAATCGGGCACTGGAAGCAGCTGAGCGGGCCATTTCACACCCGCTGCTGGACGATATCAACATCTCCGGTGCCAAGGGCGTGCTGATGAACATCACCTCCAACAGCGACCTCACCATGGAGGAGATGACCGAGGCCTCCGAACGCATCTACAATGAAGTGGGTGAAGAGGCGGAGATCATTTGGGGTGCGGTCATTGACGACAGTGTGGGCGACGAGATGAGTGTTACCGTCATCGCCACCGGCATTGGTGAGAAAGGCAAGGAGAAAGAGACCGGCGCCAAAGCGTTGGACCCTACCTACGGCGGTAAGGTGCGTGACATCACGCCGGCGGATCTGGCCCGGTCCACGGAACTGGACGAGCCGACCTTCATCCGCAGGCGCCAAGCCTCCAATCAAGGGACGGCCAGTGAGCTATACCGGGAGTACAAGGGGATTGTCATCGACAACGATGACCTGGACGTTCCCACGTTTTTGAGAAGAAAGGCGGACTAATCCCGTCTCCGACTGGAACCGGATCGACGAGGACCAGCTGCGATAACGTTGAACCAGAGGACGGATGATGCAGCCTATTGATGAATGCAGCGACTTACTGACCGGTGGACGCAGGATGGGTGGTGAGCGGCGGGAATATGCATATGCCTGTTGCATCCCCGAACGACGAAGCGGCAAGGATCGCCGCAGCGGGAGAGACCGCCGCCAGCAGAGCCGGATTACCTCGATGATGGTGAATGCCGATGAGACCGCCACCACCGTTCCACGCCGATCTTCAACAGCTATGGATTGACGGGGTGAGCGGACAAAGGTCTGCGGACTACCATGGTATCAGGATCCCAACAGCTACCCGGCGGGCATGCGGCGACTGAGCGCGGCGTTATCCGAAAGTCGGCCGCCGGGCGAATCCGCGTGGCGCTGGTCTATCCCAACCTTTATCACGTGGGGATGTCCAACCTGGGGTTCCAGACCGTGTACCGCCTCTTCAACGACATTGACCATGTGGTTTGCGAGCGTGCCTTTTTACCGGAACAGGATGGCGGTAAAAACCGCCGGGTGTTAACCGTCGAGTCCCAGAAGCCCATCGAAGACTTCGACATGATTGCCTTTTCGATCTCTTATGAGAACGATGCGCCCGGTGTGCTTACCATCCTGGAAGCAGCAGGACTCCCCCTGCCGGCCGCCCAGCGTGGCGCGACCTTCCCCCTTGTGCTGGCAGGGGGCGTCTTCTGTTTTCTCAACCCCGAACCATTGGCCCCGTTTATCGATGCATTCCTTTTAGGAGAGGCCGAGGCACTGGTACCGGGATTCTTTCAGATCTTCGATCCATCGGCCGACAGGCCGGAAAATCTGCTATCCATGGCCCAACAGGTTCCCGGCCTTTACGTTCCCGCATTTTACCAACCCCGTTATCGTGAAGACAGCTCCCTGGCCGAGGTTGAACGGCTGGCCGATGTGCCTGCCTCCGTCAGCAGATTAATCGTTCCGGATCTTTCGGGTGTGCCGACGGCCAGTACCATTTTGACACCGGACACCACCTTTGACGACACCTATCTGATCGAGGTCTCCCGCGGTTGTCCCCATGGGTGTCGATTCTGCAGTGCCGGATATGTGTACCGGCCGCCACGGTTCCGCCCTTTCGGCCTGCTTGACCGGCAGGTGGACGACGGGTGTGCATTCACCGACCGCATCGGCCTGGTGGGGGCCGCCGTGTCCGATCTGCCGGACCTCCACGAATTGTGCGGCAAGGATCGGGGACGCGAGGTCCGCTTTTCTTTCAGCAGCCTGCGTGCCGACGCCCTGGACGGCCCGTTGATCGCGGCGCTAAAGAAAAGCCGGGTGAAGACCGCCACCATCGCACCGGATGCCGGCTCGGAGCGCATGCGCCGGGTGGTCAATAAGGGCATTACCGAAGACCACGTGACGGCTGCCGCCGAGACGCTGGTGGCTGCCGGCATACCCAACCTGAAGGTCTATTTCATGATCGGCCTGCCCACGGAAACCGATGCCGATGTAGCGGCCATCGTTGACCTGGTGAAGCGGATCAAGCACCGTTTCCTGCGCACCAGTCGGGGCAAGGGGCATATCGGAGAAATCACCGTGAGCCTCAGTTCCTTCGTCCCCAAACCCTTCACGCCCTTTCAGTGGGCGCCCATGGACGAGGTGAAGACGCTCAAGACCAAGATCAAGATGGTCAAGACGGGACTGAAGCGAACGGCCAATGTGCGGGTCCACGCCGACGTGCCCCGGTGGGCCTACCTGCAGGGTGTGATTGCCCGCGGGGATCGGCGGGTGGCGGACCTTTTGCTGCTGGCCCATGCAAACCGGGGAAATTGGCCCCAGACATTCAAGGCGTCACCGGTCAATCCCCACTATTACGTTCACCGCGAGCGCACTCCCGATGAGCAGTTTCCCTGGGATTTCATCGACCACGGTCTCGACAAGTCCTTCCTGTGGAAAGAGTACCAACGGGCCCTGGACGGCCGGACCTCGGCCCCCTGTCCCGTCGATCCTTCAAAATGCAGTATCTGCGGTGTGTGTGAAGGAAATTCAGACCGCTAAAGGCAAAGAGGCAAAAAGATGCCCAGGCATCTTTGATAGCAGCCGACAGCCTCGAAAATGGTTTTATGGCTGATGAGGTGTCGCGGCAGGATAACGCCCAGGTTGGTTTTCTTTCTTCGGCGGATTAAACCCTCCCCGCGGCAAACCGCAGGGAATGTCCTGCCGGTAACGGTAGTGCGGCCCAGCACCGTAAGGATCAAAATCGATTTGCAGTTTGCTTACTATCGCGGTTTACACGGATAACACGCTTTTCGATCTTCAATGGTTTCCTGTCCGAAATCACCGAAAAAAATCCTTTCATGCAGCGTCAATTTGCCTGTCATCTTCCGGTCAGTTGTTGGTATCCGGTTATACTGGCAGCACTTGCGAATCGAGCAAGAGCGCTGTTCGTCTTCATAGGTTGTAGATGGTTGTGTATACGAGCCTTTCCTCTACCACACGCCGGAGGTGAGTTGATCCGGCCTTTTTCTCACTGATTGTGCGGTCGGTATAGTATCGTTCATATTCACGTACAGCTACGCGCGCTGGTTTATTGCCGGTATCAGGCAGCGTGACCGTGGTCTTCCAAATGGCCGGATCGATCAGATCGACAATATTTGCGCTGACGGCGCCACCAACCACGCTGGTCACGTTCGAGCCGACAGCGCTGAGGTTGACGGCTCGCGAAAGATCGACCCGTGTCGCCAAACGGTCTCGTAAGGTAGCGGGCGTCGTTGGCCTGGATGACGGCGGTGTGGGTGTGACGCTGCCGCGAGCCATTACGTTCGACGCCGGCGCCACTACATTCGAGGCCAGTATTTTGCTGTCGCTCCACGCCAAGTCAGAGTTCAAGGCCGGGTCACGCGTTTGCAGCACCAGTTCGACCCGGTTGCGCCCGGTTTCACCACTGAGACCAAACGGAGGAATGAATGAGATATCCTGGTATTCGGAGTCGAGCGGGAATTTCATAGGGCCGTGGTCCGGGACGAAACCGCGCAGCGTGAAATCGAGTTTGCTGTCCTGCCGTTTGAAGGTAGCGCGGCGCCGCGGCAAGACCTGGGCGAATTCGCCCAGAACGACCTTGGAAATTTTTGCGGCCGAAAGCGCATTGGGCTGGTAGCGCACCAGCGCCAGACGGACGAAGGGCATGTAAGTGCGGCCGGGGTCAAGTTCGATATCGCAATGCCAGAGGCTTCGGTCGGCATTCCAGTGCACCCGATGCCCGACGACGTGTACCATCTGCCCGTTGATCTCTTGCAGTTCGACCGGTTCGTCGGCCACGCGCGCCGTAAAGTCGCTGACCCGTGTCCGGTACTTGGGAAGTGCGGTGTCCCAGATGGGGTCGAGCCCCCATTGGGTCACCAGCGGCACCATGGCGCTGGGGATGTCGGTAAAGTTTCGGTTGTGGCCGTAAATCACCACACCGAGCAATTCACCATCACCCGAAGAAAACCACGGTCGCTCGAGCCACACACGCAGGCCGTTGCCCAGGCGGGTGGTATCCAACGATTGGTTGCCGGGAGTCTCCTGCCAGCGGAAGGTGGGCACCGTGTAGAGCGGGCGCGGTTCATCCGGCGGCGCGCTGGCAGGAATGACCGTGTTGGGCGCTGGACCAGGTCCGACACGCAGGACCGGTGCACCGGGATCGTCCGCTGCACCAACCGCCATGGCCGGACCTTCGCCGATCGGTCCCAGCCGCGTCACCTGGTCGTTTTTCGCGTAGAGCGCCTCGGGCAGGTATTCGCGAAAGCGGGTCGTCGCCCTTATGCGGTAACGGATCAGGCGAAACTTGGTGTCACCGAACTCGTGCCGGTTACCCTGTGCCCGTGGCCGATTGGCCGGGTCGTGCATCTGAGCCAGAACCGCCGAATCCAGGCTGAACTGGTTTACGTGGTTCTCTCCCAGCAGCACTTCGCCGAGCTGGCCGCGGGAGGTTATGCGTTCGGGTGCCTTGCCCGCTTCCATATCGTCGACCCACTCCTCCCACTCGGCCTCGATTTCGAACTTGCCGGTGCTGGGCCCGTGCATGCGAAGCCGGGCGATCAGCATCGCGTGCGGGTCACCAATCCTGCGATCTGGGGTCAGCGTCAGAAAAGCAGGCTCGCACACCGGCTGCTGGGTGGCATGCACCAATGTCAACGCCCGGTACGGAGCGATCATCCAGGTACACCCCACCATCGCCATGCCGCGAACGAACTCGTGCTCTCCGGTGGCGTCGACCCAGTCGGGCAGGCCGAACGCGTCGATGAAATCTTTATGGACGAAGCTGGCGTAGCGCAGACGCACCACGCGGCCCTTGGCCACGAACAGGGTCAGCACCCGTTTCTCCTCGTCCCACCGGGGAGCACCGTCATCGGCGAATGTCTCTTTGCACGGCGGATCCGTCAACACCGCCTTGCGTTCTTGCAGAACGATGCGAAAGCCCAAGGTGTCGGGCCACTTCCCGGCATGGGCGACCAGTAGCACCAACTCTTCGTTCGGGGCAACCACCACGGCGGCGCTGGGACCCAGGATCATCGGGCCGGTGACGCCCGGAATGGCATGGCCGGGCATTGCCCGTAGCCCGACTCCGCCCGCCGCGGGATCCGGCAGATATGGCGTTTCAACCTGCGCTTCACGATGAATGAGATACTGCCCGGGTGCAATCCGGTCGCCGGTAGGATTCTCCTTCGACGGCAGACGCAGCGGCACACTCTTGGTGGTGGCGATATCCTTCACCGATGCCGGCGTGACCAGTTCGATCTGGGTCTTCGGACCGGCATCGTACAAGGTGCCCGATTCGCGTGCGGCAATGGCATACGCGTCTTTAATGCGTCCGGGGTCTGAGAACAGCCAGTCGAAGGTGCCGTGCTGCTCGCACTGCAGCTGTGATGACTTGGGCGGTACCACGTGCCGCTCATTGATCGCGGTGTATTCGAAGTCGGCGGAAGCCTGCTGTGCAATCGCTGCCGAAAACAGCGGCGTGACGAGATATCCGGCCGGATCGACCTGCCAGTTGCTGCGGATCACCATCCGCTCAAGGGACTCGCCTTCGCTGATGCGCGCCCGGTGCAGCAGCGCCGGCGGATCAACCGGTTCGAAGCGCCAGTAGATCACCGGCAGCGTGGCGTTGGGGTCTTCTTCCAGCGATTGGTCCTCGACAGACAGGCTGTTGCCCGCCAGATCGACCACCCGCGCCCGCAGCCGATACGGCGTGCCGAAGCGAAGCCGCGGCAGGCTGCCCTTGACCGTTTTGAAGGAAACGGACAGCCCGTTGCCCCCGGCGGTGACCTCATCGGAGATCTCCTCCGCACGCTCACCCTGCACACCGGTGTCGGGGTCCGTGCGCGGCCGCAGGGTGCGGCCGGGACGCGGTACGACCAGGCTCCAGCCGGTCCAGCGAAACATCGACTCGTGCAGATAGTGGTCGTCGGGATCGTTCCCGGCATCCGCGCTGCTGGTGGCAGAGGCACCCTTCACATAGCCCTCGTCGTCGGGCAGGCTGATCTTCTCGGCGCTGCCGGAAAAACGGTAGTCGCCCTGGCGGCTGCACAAAGAGCGCCACTTTTGAGCGGCACCATCGGGAATGGCCTGGACATCGACGCGGTAGCCGCGCAGGACGTCTTCGGCGAAGAGAACGATCTTCTTCGCCTCCACCGGACCGGACTGGATGGCCTTGTCCTTGAGCGACGCCGTTGCCGCACTTTGGGCAATGGCGGCTGCGCGTCCGTGGCGTGATATGCCGAGTCCAGCTGAACGCAGCGCCGCCACCGGCTGCCTGTCGCCCGTGGTGTAGGTCACTTCGCCGTCGGCTCCCAGCTTAAGGTGCTTGGCGACCAGATTCTGGGCCGAAAGCAGAAAGTCGGCCGTTTTCAGCGCCGCTCCGTCCGGGTCCACCTGGTAGACATCGAAGGGACTGGTTACTTCCTTCTTCTTCCCCCAGCGGTCGTCGGCATACGCCAGCCGCAGCATGCCCCGCTGGTGGTCGCCGGTTCGTTCCCTGATGACAAACCGTTCCTTGTCCACCCACCAGGCCGTTCGCGGGCAATGGTCGTCATCCTTGTTGTGGCCAGCAAGGCTCCACACCGGTTCGAGCCCCATTATGCCATGGGCCTGGGCCTGGGCCGACGAAGCCATCTTCTGGTCGATGGGTGAATCGGGCGGCAGGATGCAGTCGATCACCAGGCCCAATGCACGCAGCAGTTCGGGATAGTCGGCGTATGAGGCGACGATGCGGTGAAAATCGAATTCCGGTGGTTTCGGTGACAGGGGCACCTTCTTCAGATCGGGCCGCCGCATGGCGCGCTGGTCATCTGTCACCGGAGTGCGGCGATAGAATCGGTTGGCCTGATAGAGGGTGTACTCCGCGGCCGTCGAAAACTGGGACATGAGCGGCGCATCGCCTCCGCCGCCGGCAGGATCGTTCCAATCGGGCGGCAGGACGCGGGCCGCAAAAGCGAGCCCTTCCTGCGGTTTGCCGTCGATGCCCCATACGGGTTCTTTGTAAATACTGTCCGGCCCGAAAACCAGGGCGCGCGTCCACTTTTCAATGCCTTTTTCATTCTTCTCGTCGAAAAACCGATCGAACCCGGGCAGCGGCAGTTCCACCGACCGATCTCCCAAATTGACCTTGGTGGTGCGTGTGCCGAGTTCCCTGAGCATGCCCTTCAGACCGGGATGGGCGTTGTTCCACGGCAGCAGGGTCGGATGCGTGCCCGCGGCCTGAACGGCCAGCGATCCATAATGCCGGCGCATCAGACCGAGAACGTTGCGCACGGCATAAGAGTGCAGGTTGACCCGGCTCATGTCCTTGAACACGAAACCGGCTACCGGTGTATCCGGTGGGAGCAGACGCTTCCACAGGTTCGGGTCGGATTCACCGATCCGCTCCAACACGACTGGCGGCTTTCCGTCGATGTGCAGGCGGAATTTCACCCGGTCCACCGTTTCCGGCCAGTTTTCCCATTCCGGGAATGCCTGCAGCGTCTGTTCGGCAGCGGTCTGGGGGGTGAGCCGCGGGGAGGCGACGATCGACACACGCAGCCGATCTGCAAAATTGCCCGATTCAACACGTCCATGCGGCAATACACTCCAAACAATTTTTTGCTGAGCCATTTTGGCCACTCCTTTAGGCAAACGCCTCGCAATATTCGCGCCACGCATACGTGGTGCTGTTGTCAATCAAGTCCAGTTCGTCGCCAAGCGGCATTTCCGGGTGGGCGCCCATCAGCTCGCGGAAGGTCGGGTCGCCGTTGGATCCGGCGAACTTGCGCTCACAGGTGATGGTTACACTCATCGAGAACATGAAAATTTCGATTTCGATGGTGAGCTGCGCCTTGCCCACGCATTTGCCGGATTCGAATTCATAGCGCAGTTCCAGGTAGAGCTCGATTGAAGCCGAGATCAGACCCAGCACGCTTACATGGCCGCCGAGGCGGAAATAACCGGTCAGCGAGCAGGCGTCCAGTTCCATGCGGAAATAGATGCCTGCCATCACATGCACGCCGCCGGAGGCGACACCTAAGTTGACGGACAGGCTGGCGCCGAACTCCAGGGCCGCTTCCATAATCTGAATGCCGTGCGGATCGAGCGTGATGCCAAAGAAACCGCCGCCGCCGAACAGCGACACGGTCAGGTTGAAGGGTTGCTCGCGGGTGCAGAAGTTGAAACGCACCGCCACCGGCTGGCCGATGAAGGGTACGGTAAAACCGGCGCCGAGACTCAGGTTGGCGAGATTGAAGACCCCGACGGAGATGTTCGGCAGGGCGAGCGAAAAACCGGCATCGATCCCCTGGGGGGTGATATCCAAAAACGGCGGGTCTGAAAAGCCGTCCAGAGGGATGAGGTCGCGCAGGGTTTCGACAAAGCTCAGCGGACCGACAAACTTGATGCCGGAGAGCAGCACGTCGACATCCATCTTGGCACCGCTGTCCACGCGGAATTCAATCTTCTCGAAGTTGAGTTCGATGAAGCTGGCCGGTGCGATCAGGACCAGGTCGAAGTGCTTGAGGCTGCAGACGACGCCGATCTTCGGCGTACTCTGGCCGTTCTTCTTGACTTTGGCCTCGACGGCAACCAGGAATCCCTTTTTGTCATTGGCTCGGAAGAGCGGGGATTGGTTCGGGTCTCCGCCGGGCAGCGCCCAGTTGGCAATCGTCGGATTCCAGTCGAAACGGATGGTGAGCTCGTCTCCGGTGAGCATCTCCAGAAGGTTCAGCAAATCCGCTGCCCCGCCGAGGACCTGCAACACGGCATCGATGGCACCCAGCAACGCCTGGCGCGGCGCACCTTCCAACAGGCGGAAGCCGGCCAGAGTCATACGCAGCGGTGTGATGGCCGCCTGAACCGCCTGCAGTTTGGTTTTTAGCTGCGCCGGGTTCGACAGCAGGTCCCCGAGTTGACCCGGTTGGCCGACGATGGCATCCAGGGCGTTATAGAGCGCCTTGCCCTGGTTCAACAATGTGCCCAGTGCGGCCAGATCGCCGGTGAAGGCGTCCACCTGCGCGGCAATCTGCAGCACGGATTGCCGGAATCCTGACGGCAGGGACACGCCGTTAACCTGGGCATTGGCGGTGTTGCGCAGGCCGGCTGCCGCGGCCTGCACGCTGCCGATCTCGGCGGCCAGCCCTGGCAGCGCCGGTGCGATGTCGATGGTGGTGTTCTTCAGCAACTGCGCCTGACCCATCAACCCGTTGAGGGCGGCGACCAGCGCGTTGATGTCGGTCAGGACGCTGGCCACCAGCGGTGCGGCATAGGCCTGCGTCTGATCGACCAGATCCTGCAGGGTGTGTTTGGCCGCGATCACCGCACCTTCGGCGATGCCCCCGGACTGGTCCGACAGCCTGGCCACAAAAGCGAACAGTCCCCCTAAGGTGTTGATGAAGCTTTCGATCTGGGTGCTGGCCTCGGAGGCGAACTTGGGTATCCGATCGGGTGTGCCCGCGAGGTTGGTCACCGCTTCGATCACCTCTCCCAACGGGATGCAGCCGAAGAGCAAAGGCAGCGGCAGATCCGAAAGCGAGGACGGAAAGGCGTCAGCGCCCGTGAACGAGCCGGAGATAAAGTCGTCAACCTTGCCGGCCACCGGTCCGCTCAGCCGCGAAATGGCACGCGGCGTGAGGTTGGGCTGAACGAAGCCGCCGGCGCGGTCGCCCTGGGTGGAAAAATCTAGCTGGGCCATGCCCGGTCCGGGCACCACGTCGACGAATACCTGACCCTGGTTGGTGGTCGCGAAGCCCTTTTCCAGGTAGAAGGCGTTCCATTTGATGGTATTGCTTTTCGTGCTGCCGGTGAGCTGGGTCAGTGCGGCGATTTGAACACGCGCGTCGGTTACCTTCGGGTAGAACACCGGCCGGGACAACTTGAGGCTGTAGTCTCGCAGCATGCTGTTGCCCGCCTCTACCTCACTGTTGAAGGTGATCTCGTCGGCCTGGACCGTCGTGTCACCGGCTTTGACACTCTGCGCCAACGCCACACGCTGCTGCTTGAACCGGACGGCGCGAAGGCTTGCGCGTTTCGTTGAATTCCAGTCGTTTAGAGCAACTTGGGCATTTGTTTCGGCGGTGCCGTAGTTGGGTGCCGTGGCAAGGGGTCCGGGGTTGACCTGCGTGTTGTCCATGAAGATCATGGGCAATTCGAACTGTACGCTCCGGCCGTCGAGATCGGTTGCCGCGCACTGAAAGCCAAACGGCTGGCCGTTTACATAGGGCCAGAACATGGTCTGGCCCAGAATTTTGCTGTCCCCGACATCCGGGCGATCGAGGTTGGGGGTGACGCCGGTGAGGATACGAATGCTGGTGAATGGGAACTGGCGGTGCAGAAAAACCTTGCCATTCTTGACGGTGAGCGTCGGGTCGGTGTAGCGACGTTCGCGCTCCCTGACCACGATAAACAGGCGCTGACGCAAATAGGCAGGGTTGCCCTGCTTGTACTCGATCGTCGGCTTGTTATCGGCGCCGGCCGCGCCGTTGTGGAATTTGCGTTCGCTCACCTTGACCAGCGACACGCGGTGGCCGAAGGGGAAGAGGAACCCTTTGTAAACGACGCGAACGTAGTGGTCGCGGGCCATTGCCGCCCGATGCACCCACTCCTCGACCGAAAATCCCGCCGGCGGGTCCCATGTTCCGCGCGAGTCCAGCCAGCCGCCCAGGGCCGAGAGCATCAGCAGGTTGACCCCAACCGGGGCCGGTGTATACCGCCAGTTCGAGAAATTCGACGACAGGTGCGCGATCTGGAAGCGGTCAAAATCGTCCAGCGGCATGCGGAAGGGAATGGTGCTCGGATTTGGCGGTGAGGCCGGAAATGTGCTTTGCATGGCCTGGGTCGACCCTTCGCCGGTCAGGGCCCACACCGCCCGCACCGAACGCTGGCTGTCCGGCCGCGGCGGTTCGATGACCAACCCATCCTGGCGGGGTGCGACCAGCCGCGAATGCCAGAGTTCGGTGTGCCGGGTAGCCGGCGATGTGACGGGCAGCTTGGCGTGCCGCCAGCGTTCGGCAAGGTGGGGGCTGATGATCAACCGCCACGGCAGTTCGATGGCGGTCTGGCGGCGGCCGGGCATTGCCGGTCGCCAGCTGCGTGCGGGCTGCGTCACCACCGGGCCTGGCCTGACGCCGACATCGGAGATATCAGCGCCTGCGGGGCGCCGAAACGGGCGCAGCCCCGGTCCGCCGATGGCCTGCCGTAAATGAATGGTGGGCATGTCATCCTGAACCGATGCGATTCGCAGCGTACGAAGGGCGTAGCTCGACAGCGCCGCGCGCTGGGAGGCGCTCAAGCTGCTGACGTGAGCGGTGAAGATGTCGGCCACGAAGAGTAACCGGCGGCCGGCACCCGGCGGTCTGGCGGCTGCCGGCACCGACAGGGCGAGATTCTCCACGGCGGCCAGCACCCCCGTCAGGGTGTAGTCTGCCTCAAAGTTGTTGGGCACCACGAATACCAGGCGTGACTCGCCCGAAATACGTGCGCGCACGGGTGGCCCGGTAAGTTCCTCGCTACCCCCATCCGCAGGTTCTGGCTTTGGAGGTGTGCCTGGAATCGGAGGGGCCGGATTGGTCGTACCCTTCGGCTTCGTCTCAAAAAAGGTCTGTTCGGTGATGGCCTGGGGCGGAAAGTGCAATGTGAGATAAGCCGCGCCGCTGCCCATTTTTTTCAGTCGTGGCGGGTTGCCGGGCTGGACCGTCAGGTTGTGCAGCTCGATGCGCAGGGCCAGCATATCCGCCGGCCTTACAACGGCGTCACCCGGCCTGCCGGCGTCAAAAAAATTGCCGATCGGGTCTGATAAGCGCACCGTTGGGCGGGGTATGACGATCCTTGGTTGGCCGGAAATAATTCTCGATCCGCCAGTGGTGGCAGTCGGGCGGATATTGCGGAGCAGGTCGGACCGCGTGGCAGATCTTGGCGATCCACCGTCATTTGATTGATTGTCTGGCATAAGCGCCTCCCGGGCGGGTGAGAGTGAAAAAAAATCGGGTGTCGGCTCAGTTCACTTGAAAGAGCGATGCATTGTCATGTAGATGCTATTGACACCATTCTGATCGGCTTGGCATGTCAACCCATCAAGAAGCTGACGGCCCGTGTATCGACAGCCAAATGTGCCTAAGTCGAAGATACGACCACTGGCCATTTAAAATATCCGGCTGATTATTTGAGAACCTGCCCAATCGATTTTATGAACCGCGGTAGCGAGCGCACTCCACGCTGTTTGCCGCGGGGTAAGTTCAATATACAAGGTGCTATTTTTTTGAACGCGCCGTTTTATACACCAAGAAAAGGAGCTTCACTTCGCTTATCAGAGCGCAATTTAGATGACACAGGAAAAGTTCAGACATACTTTGTTGCCGAACGTCCGTTAACTTGATTTAGGCGTTCGAAACAAGGGATGAGATCCGATTTGCTTGCGTTTTCAGCTACAGGAAGCGTGCAGATTTCAGAATATATCGCTGCAGTCAACGTGACGGGAATATAATTTATCCTCTTATACGGGATCAAATCGTTAGTCAAGAATTAACAAAAACTCAGCGGGTAGGTCATTTCGGTACCATGATTGCCTTGAACCGCGATAGCGAGCGCATTCCCCGCCGCTTGCCGCGCTGAGGATTCAATGCTCAACGCATCCAGTTCGGCTTCCTGAATCGGATCCGCCGTGATGCCCCGGTAGCGCGGCAACATCATTTTTTGCGCAGCCGGCAGCCTGGTCCTCAGCTGAAACCCGCGCATGGCGCTGTTGTCATCGCCCATGGCCTCGGCAAATCCTGCCTGTTGAGCGCGTATCATCGGGGGCTGGCCGTCCGGACCTCGGCTCCGTGTCCGGTCGATCCTTCCAAATGCTGTCCCTGCGGGGTGTTCAAAGAGAAACCCGAGGGCTGAGGTCCGAATAGAAGGGACGGGGACGCAGAGCGTCCCTGTTCAGGATCGCGCCGAATGGATAAACGGTTGCAAACCATCCCACGCCTCCGCTATGCTGAAACAATAGCCATTTGCGCATTAGCCTTTCCGCGTTCCTTGTTCCCCTCTCAATAGACGACCCAAAAGGGAAAGGAGGCCCCGTGAGCGAGAGCACCATTAAATTCAGACTCATGAATGCCAACGATTTTGACGCCGTGGTCAGGATAGACGAGAAGGTATTCAAGACTTCCCGGCCGCAATATTATGACCTGAAGTTTGAAAAGCTCTTCAGATCCAAAGAGTATTTACCCACCTCACTGGTGGCCGAGGAAGCGGATGGAACCGTGGTGGGGTTTGTGATGGGCGAACTCTACATGGGAGAATACGGCATCTCCAAGGAAGGGGCGACCTTGGATACCATCGGTGTCGATCCCAATCATCAGCGCAAGGGTATCGGCGGGCGGTTGATCAACGAATTCATGGATCACCTGAGAGATCTCAATGTCCAAAAGGTAAACATCCTGGTCGACAGAAATGATTTAAAACTGATGCACTTTTTTAGCGCGAATCATTTCAGCCCCTCCAAAACCATCATCAACCTGGAGCGAATCCTTTGACCCCGATGAAGGACAGGCAATTCAAGCGCGCAACCCGGCTTGGCGCCGCCGTGTGAGGGCTTTCAATCATGCGGCCCATTCCTCCTTTCGGGCTCAATGTGACCAAGCCGTTTCCTTATCATCGCAACATGTCTCCACTATGCGAATCTGGTCCCCCTATCTTGCCGCCCTTCGATATAAACGGCGCTATCTGAAGCTGCGGTTAAAGCCGGACTGCTTCAGGATCCTGTGCTATGGCGATTCCAATACATGGGGATATGTGCCGGGCCGCGGCTCCCGGTTCAGCGCAGATGTCCGCTGGCCCGGGGTGCTTCAACGCCGGCTGGGCAGCGACGCGATCGTCTGTGAAGAGGGGCTGTGCGGGCGAACAACGGCAATCGACGATCCTCATGCGCCGGGCCGCAATGGTCTCCGGACGCTCATGCCCGTGTTAAGGCATTATGCGCCGTTAGATCTGGTCATTATCAATCTGGGCACCAACGATTTGAAAGCCCGTTTCGATCAATCGGCCGAATCCGTTGCCCAGGGGGCCAAACGGTTGTGCCAACTCGCTCAGGCGAAAGATAGCGGCCGCGCCGGCGCTGCACCCGATTTACTGCTGGTGGCGCCACCACCGATCCCCCGGTCCACATCGGCCATGCTGGCTGAGTTTGACGGTGCTGCAGGCAAGTCAAAACAGCTGGCCCCGCATTTCTCGGAAGTCGCATTACAACTCAACATCCACTTTTTGAATGCCGGTGAATTCATCACGCCAAGCCTCACCGATCCGGTTCACTGGGATGCCTCAGCCCATTGGCGCGTGGGCAATGCGGTGGCCGACAGCATCGAGGCGATCCTCGGCAAGTTCAAGAACGGTTAGCTGATCTGGACCGCGTTGGCGACGGCATTGTCCATTTATGACGGCCGAGCTTAATTGCCGGTCAGGTCATCATGTAAAAGCCGATGGTCACATCGCAGGCGTCTTGGCCAGTGAATTCACAGCCGACCGTCTCCCCGGCCACCGAACGCACAACCACCGTCTTTTGAATCACCGAGCCGGCCGTATTGTCGAGGGTGAACTTGACCCGGAAGCGGTCGTTGACGCGCATGTCCGGTTTGCCGAAGACCTTGAAGCCGATTCCATGGCGGGAGATGTTGTCGATCAGGATCCTTCCCCAGTCGTCGGATTTCAGGGTCAGGCGGTCTTTCCGGCCGCGGATGAACACGCCGTCAAAATTGACGCGTTTGCGGTGCTCCCGGCGAAGTTCGACGTTGATGTACATGGCGTTACCGCAGACGCAGGTGGCCTTCAGGCGGGTGCCGATGGTCCGGATTTCGGAAATGTCCAGCAGTTTCTGGCGGTTGCAGTGCTTGCAGGCGATATTGGCTGTTTTTCCGTCCTTGAGCAGTGCCGTTACCGGCAGTTCCCGGCCGTCGGGCTCCCCCTCCTCGAAATGCCAGCCAACCGTTTTTTCGGCGTCGATGTCATTGTCAATGACCTCGATGGGTCCGTCGTAGTCGATCAGGTCGTCGCCGGCGGATGGGGGACCGGGTGCGACGAATTGGAGGATCGCCTGGCGAACCGCGGCCGGCGCATTCTGGGCCTGCCGCCGGATCAGTGCATTGACGATGGCGCTGCCGACGCACGTGACCAGTTTCTGCGTTTCGTCGGACCAGGCGACCGGTTGCCTGACGGCATCACAGCCGATGACTCCCAGCAGGTAGCGCCCGTAGAACAGGGGGGCGAAAAAAAATGATTTGACGCTAGGCGCATGGAAACCTTCGTGGGCGGCATGATCCATCGCGGCCAGGGTGTCGACATCCGCAATGGAGACGGTGCCGCCTTTTTTCACCTGGCCCAGTACCCTGGAAAAAGCATCCAACCGGGTGTTTTTCAGCGCCGGCGCCGGCGTTTGGACTCCGTCGCCGAGCCATTCATGAGTGATGGAAAGCCGGGTTTTTCGATCGTGAAACAGGCAGACGTAGACCCGATCCGCCCCTGAAACCAGGCCCACTTTTTCCAGGGAATAGACGATGATCGGGTCGATATCGGCCGGGGACCAGGCAGAGAGGTCATCGATGATGGAAAACAGCAGATTGACAAAATATTCTTTGTGCTGCAGGGCTTCCAGCGCCTGTCGATACGGGGTGATGTCTTCCACGGTCAACAGCATGCCCGGCAGGCGCTGGTTGGGCGCCTGCACCGGCTGGGCATGAACCCTGGCTGACCATGTGGTTCCGCTTTTCGTCTTGAGCGTGAGTTCGAAGGGCTCTTTTTGCGTTCCGGCGAAGATGCGGCTGCGGTTGATAAAAAAAACGGCCTGGTCTTCAGTGGCGATGAACAGACTGATGGGTTTTTTCAGCAGATAGGATTTGTCTGCACCGAGCATGCCGACGGCGCGCGAGCTGACGCCGTCGATGAGACCGGACTTGTCCAGCGAAATCAAGCCGGTGGCAGACGCCTGCATGAAACGGGAGCAATCCGCCAGTTTCCTGTTGAGCGAGTCGCGCTCGTTGATGAGGGACTGGTTGATCGCTTCCAACTCGGCCTGACGGCGGGTCAGCTCGGCGACCTGTTGCTTCAACCGGTCGGACGGACCATGCGCGGTTGCGCGGTCGTCTCTGGTCATAACGTTTCCCTCGGCAGGCCATCCAACCGCGAACGGGGATCGTCCAGATGAATAGTCGCGGCGCTACTGGTAAAGTTTGCTCAACTCCTCGGTTGCCTTGACGGCCAGGTCCGAATCTTCCGTGTATTCAATGGCGCCCTTCAAGGCCAGCCTGGCATTGTTGTAGTCTCCCAGCAGGCGATACGTCCTTCCCAGTTCCAACAGCAGAGCAGGGTCCCTGGGATTGAGTTTTGCAGCCGATTCGAACATGGACAGCGCGCCGTGCAGTTGGCCGGTAGCCAGGTAGGTTCTGCCCAGATTCAACTGGGCGATAAAAAATTCAGGCTGCAGTTCCAGGGCCTCTTTCAGATAATGACGGGCCTTGTCATAATTGTTCTTGTTGTAGTATGCCCATCCCAGGTTGGCCAACGGAAAGTGAGGCGTGGCGTAGAGCATGTCTCCGATCACCTCCTCGAGCACGACGATGGCCTTGTCCCACTCCTTGCGCACCAGGTAGGCACTGCCGAGGTTGTTCTTGGCCAAGGAGTAGTCGGGCTTCAGCTGCACCGCTTTTTCAAAGTGCACCACGGCCAGGTCGAACTTCTCCTTGGCCATATACACCAATCCCAGATCGTTATGCAGGATGGGATCGTCCGGAGTCAGCTTTTCCGCCTTGAGCAATTCTCCCAGGGCCGCCGTGTAATTTCCTCCACTCATATAGGCTTCGCCCAGGTTAATGGCCGCCGCCGCTTTTTTTTTGTCCTGGGGGGAACCGCCTGGGGTCGCGCATGCCGAAAACAGCAGCAATGCAAAAAGCAATGCAACTGTCGCCTCCGGTCGCCAACGTGCCATGGACCTTCTCCTTTTATAATGAGCGTGTCCGGGTCGATTCATCTGCTTAGACAATGCTCCGATTGACCTATTGTCGGTCGGTGCCTTCGATCCGGACCAGTTGGATGCCCTGGTTCCGGAAAAAAGGTTCGATCGATTCGGGTATCCGTTTTTCGGTAATCAGTCGATTTTCACCGGTGTCGGCCGGTATCAGTATACCGCTGACGGAAATCGCCGTATTGAACGCGGCAGGCCGGTTCGCACCATAGAATACGGGGGATGCGGTATAGGCCTTCCCGGCGGTTTCCATCAGGCGCTGAATGATCTCCAGCGGTCCGGCGTCCACATTGATTTGCAGGATCTCAAGCCCCGTGCCCCGGATGGCATCTACCGCATCGCCGTACAGGTCTCCGAAGTCGATTAGAATTTCTCTCCCGTTCCCGAAGGAGAGGAGGTTCGACAATGCCTGGACCTGGATGCCGGCGTAGGGGAAGCTGATGCTGGTGTTGGGTGAGTAATGAAAGCCCATGAAGGCGGCAAACGACTCGATGAGGGCTTTCTGGCCGGTGCCGTCGATGCTCTCGACACCCGCCGCTGCAGCCGAGTGTATCGGTCGCCGGACTGGCTCGGGTGCGCCGGGCAGGATCTCCTTGATCAGAATGTCGTTCTGGTCCAGGTAGCGGACGATGGTCTCGTGGGTTCGCTCGGCGGTGGACATGATGGGGGTGATGCAGGAATGCCGGGGAATGCGGCCATCGGCCGACGGTTCGGTGCGGATCCATTTGGCGCTGACGCGGATGCTCACCGCCCCGTCGTCAAAGGCCAGGTGGTCGGTCGATGCTTCACCCGAAAAGGCCGAAAAGACGGCTTCCAGAATTTCCTGGGACGAGGCGTTTTCGGAAACTTTTACCGCCTTGACATTGTCCCAGTAGGATTGAACCAGCGGCAGATCCACGTTCATCACCCGGTCCTGGGTGGTCAGAATCACTTTGGACCCGTTCTGCAGATCGATCATAGGGTAGCGGGAAAGGTCCAGCTCGAAATCTTTGCCTTGCTTCATGGGAAAAAAATAGGTCCCCTTGTCCAGCAGGCGGCCGCCGATTGCCGATGCCGCTTCGGCAGCCGGGCCGCTGGCGGTCGTTTCCGAAGGAAGCGGAGCCACCTCCGGTGCGCTGGCGACGACGGGCTGGGTTTGCGATTGGGGTTCCGCGGCTTCGGATTCCTCGGCCTCCGTCACCTGTTCGACCAGTTTGCCGGCTTCATCGAACAGGGCGCTGTACCAGCTCTGTTCCCGGATCGAGGGATCGGGCATGTAAATTTTCTGCCCGGCGTAAATTCGATTGACGTCCTTGATGTGCGGGTTGGCGGCCTTGAACAGCTCCAATCCCTGGCTGTAGGTGACGTTTCCGAAGCGGCCGCCGAATCGGTTGGCAATCAGTTTGGAGACGGTGTCGCCCCGTTGAATGGTGTATGTCCGGGTATGCTTTTCGATCATCTCTTTGGGGCTGGAGATCATGACGACGGGGATGGTGACCACGCCGGAGGCCTGGCCCGGTAAGGTGCCCTGGGCCAGCTTTTTAAGCGGAATGTCCACCACCTGCCCGGGACGGATGCGGTCGATGTCTTTCACATGGGGGTTGAGGCGCTCGAAGATACCCAGAAATTCCCTGAAATCGTTGTGAGCGAGTTCGCCTTTCTGGCGGAAGATCTTAAGCACCCAATCCCCCTGCCGGACCTGGTAGGGGTCACAGAGGATGTCCCAGCCGCGGTCGTAGCGCACCACGTAGTTTTTATAGAGCATGGCGCCATAGGTGTCTGCGGTCAGGAACAGCAGGACACACACCATCACCGGCGCGAGCATTCGACGGCTAGCGCAGTGGCGAAAAAGGTTTGCATGTTTCATGGCCATGGGCGTTTGCCTGTCTTTGTCGTTGGGGTTCCGGCTGGCGGGATCGCGTCTTCCAGCCGCATCCGGTTAAGTCCGTTTCTTTAATCCAAGATCGGCAGCGATCTGCCGGGAGATGGCCTTGATGAAGGTGGACAACGCCTCCGGGTCGAGCGGTTTCCCCGGCGCCGGCACCTGCTTCAGACCTTTCGGATGGACATAGCGTGGCTGGTTGACCAGTGCCGGGGTCGGTGTAACGGCATATCCATCCGGAAAACGGTTCTGGAAGTACATGTCCTGGAAACCGGAAAATTTGAGGGCGTGGGCCGTGGAATCCACAATGGCCGTTTCGCCGGAGTCCAGAAATCCTTTTCCAAGGGCCACCGCCAGTCCGGCCAGCGATTCACCACCGTGGGTGCAGGCGATGTGGCCGTTGCGGTTGGCCGTGAGTTGCCAGTCCATGATGTCCTGTTCGGCCACCTGCACAAAAAAGACCCGGGGGCGGCCGGCAACCTGGTTGTAGCGTTCCACCAGATGGATCACCCGGGGCATGGAGACCGGGTTGCCGATCATGGCGGCCTGGGCCACGCTGGGTTTGACGGTCATGGGTACGAACCGGCGTTTTTCGGCTTCCGGTTCGCTGTAATACTGAAACACCGGGTTGGCGTGGACGGACTGGACGCCCAGGATTTTAGGCAGGGCCTCGATGATTCCCACCTCATGGAACTTGAGAAATCCGTTCATCACGGCGGTGATGTTTCCCGCATTTCCGATGGGCACCACTACGACCTTGTCGGCCATGATATAGTCGAAGTCCTGGGCGATTTCATAGGAGTAGGACTCCTGGCCCAGGATGCGCCAGGCATTCTTGGAGTTGAGCAGGGCTACGTTGTACTGCTCGGAAAGCGCTTCGACAACCTTCATGCAATCGTCGAACACGCCGGGAATCTCGAAGACGTCCGCCCCGCTGCCCAGCGGCTGGGATAGTTGCTGCGGGGTTACCTTTTTGTGCGGCAGAAGGACTGCCGACTTGATGCGGGGATTGAGATAAGCGGCGTAGAGTGCCGCGGCGGCGCTGGTGTCTCCGGTTGACGCACAGATGGAGAGTACCTGATCGACCAGCCCCTGCCGGATGAGAAAATTGATGTAGCTCAGGGCGCTGGCCATTCCCCGGTCCTTGAAGGATGCGCTGGGGTTCTGACCATCGTTCTTATAGAAGAACCGCATGCCCGCTTTGTCCTGGAGCAGGCCGTTGGCTTCCACCACGGGGGTGTGGCCCTCTCCCAGGTAGACCACCGAATCCAGGGGGATCACGGGGCCGATGAACTCGTGGTAGCGGTAGATGCCCTTGACGGCCGGAATCTTGAGCATGCGCCGGTAGTCGAAAATCCGCTGCCACTGTTCGCCGTCGATCGCCTTCAGCCGATCGAACTGCCGATCATGGATGAGCAATACGCTGCCGCAGTCCGGGCAGGTGTACAGCAGGGACTCGATGCCGTGTTCGGCGCGGCAGCCCAGGCATCGGTAGACGAGTGCGCCGCCGGGTTCGGGTACCAGGTTCGGCCGGATCTCTTCCGGGAATTGATCGTGTCTCAAGAGCGAATCATCTCCGTTCCGCCCATGTACGGTCTGAGCGCATCCGGGATGACGACGGTGCCGTCCTCCTGTTGACAGTTTTCCAGCAGGGCCGCCAGGGTCCTGCCCACGGCCAGTCCGCTGCCATTCAGGGTATGGACCAGCCGGGTGCCTTTTTTGCCCTTCTCCTTGAAGCGGATGTTGGCCCGCCGGGCTTGGAAATCCTCGAAGTTGCTGCATGAGGATATCTCCCGGTAGACGCCCTGGGCCGGCATCCACACCTCGATGTCATAGGTCTTGGCTGAGGAGAATCCGATGTCTCCGGTACACAGGGTGATCACCCGGTAGGGCAGTTCAAGGCGGCGAAGCACGGTCTCGGCATTGTCCAGGAGCGATTCCAGCTCGTCGTAGGAGGTCTCCGGCCGGCTGAATTTGACCAGCTCCACCTTGTTGAACTGGTGTTGCCGGATCAGGCCGCGCGTATCCTTGCCGTAGGACCCGGCCTCGGAGCGGAAACAGGGTGTGTAGGCCGTGAAATAGGCCGGCAGCTGGGATTCGTCCAGGATTTCCTCCTGGTAGATGTTGGTGACCGGGACCTCCGCTGTGGGGATGAGAAAATAGTCCAACCCCTCGAGCTTGAAGAGGTCCGCCGCGAACTTGGGCAGCTGGCCGGTGCCGGTCATGCTTTTCCGGTTGACGATAAATGGCGGCAGCACCTCTTTATACCCGTGCTCGGTGGTGTGCAGGTCCAGCATGAAGTTGATCAGGGCGCGCTCCAGGCGTGCTCCCACTCCCAGGTAGAGAGGGAAGCGTGCACCGGCGATTTTGGCGGCACGGGTAAAATCCAGGATGCCCAAGTTCTCCCCGATGGTCCAATGGGGCAAGGGCGCATAGGAGAAGACAGTGGGGTCACCCACCGTTTTGACCACGGGGTTATCCGTTTCGTTTTTGCCCACCGGTACGCTGGCATGGGGGATGTTGGGCATGGCCATGACCATTTCGTCGATGGCCGATTCACCTTCACCAAGGTCTTTTTCCAGGTTCTTGATGGTCGCGGATACATCCCGCATTCGCTCGATGATCGCGTCGGGATTCTCTCCGCTGCGTTTCATGCGGGCGACTTCGTCGGACACTTGGTTGCGCTGGCGGCGAAGTTCTTCCAGTTCGAAAAGGATGCTTTTTCGCCGGGCGTCCCGGTCTTGAAAGGCCTCCCAATCAAAGGCCGTTCCGCGGTTCTGCATGGCTGTTTTGACCAAGTCCAAATTTTCTCTGACGAGCTTGATTTCCAGCATATTTGTCCTTATAATCCAAAATCGTGTTTAAACGAGGCCATACATCGGGTTTCAGGTGGCAGTGACGGTTCGTTTAGGGGTGGTGAACGGCTAAACCGATGAAAGGCGAACACCGAAGCAAAATCAAGCGAAAGCTTATCCCAAGTGGTCCAATTAGTCAATGATGATTGCCGGTTGAACCGTGATAAGACGCACATCTCAGGCCGCTTGCGGTCGCGGGTGTGAACGGCCGGAAAATCGGATTGTTGTCAGTCAACAGGATCCCTCCTCCCGGTGCTTTTCTCGTAAGGGGGGCAACGATCAAGGCGAGTTTTTTCCACCAGATACAAAACACAATGATGGAGATGTCAATGGATGAAGTCCGGGAAAAAAAGCAGGAAATCAGAAATGGAATAGCGACCTTTTTCAATACCCTTGCCAGCGATGTACTCGAAGCAAACACCCGCATTATCGAAAATAGATTGTTCGAGTTCGCCAACTTTCTCGAATCCAAAATTGTCATGCTTTATGTCAATGCCGACCATGAAGTGGCCACGGACACCATTATCAAGCGGGCATACGATTTCAACAAGATCGTGGTACTCCCCGCCTTCGATACGGCCAAATCCAGAATGAAACTGATGAAAGTGGACAACCCGGACAAGGATCTTGTCATTGGCCCGCGTGGGATTCTGGAACCGAACCCGTCCAAATGCAAGCCGGTTCCGCTGGATTCAATCGATATCGCCATTGTTCCCGGAATCGCCATGGATGAAAAAGGCGGTCGGATCGGATCCGGTGACGGATACTACGACCGGGTCATCCCCGACCTGCCGATGACCACCCGCAAGGTGGGCCTGGTGTTCGAGGGACAGCTGATTCCCCAGGTACCCATGGAGTCTCACGACAAACATGTCGATATCATTATCACCGAAAAGCGGGTGATCTATAAGATTTAAGCCATCGACGACTTGATAGGGAAATATAAAGCGCCTTCCGTTGCGGGGCGCTTTTTTTAGTTGGGATCTGGGTTCAGTCTTCCGGCTTCAGTCATCCGATTTCTGTCACCAGACCTCCGTCCGCTGGCATCTTAACTTCTTGACCTGACATGCCTTAATTGATAAACACGTGCTGGGAGAAACGAGCCGATGAAATACCAGCGCCTGAGAAATGAAATGGTCACCAAACAGATCATCGCCCGCGGGATCAACGATCCCCGTGTACTGTCCGCCATGCGGACCGTCCCCCGACATCTGTTTGTCAGCGAAGCCATGATGGATCAGGCTTACGGCGACTTTCCCCTGCCCATCGGTGAACAGCAGACCATTTCCCAGCCATACATCGTGGCGGAAATGACCCAGTCGCTCCAGATCACCCCGGAGGACCGGGTGTTGGAGATCGGCACCGGTTCCGGCTATCAGGCGGCCATCCTGGCCCAGATCGCCTTCAGGGTTTATACGGTAGAGCGCATCTACTCGCTGTATACCCGAACCCGGAAGCTGTTCGACAAGCTGCGCTATCACAACATTGTCACCCGCTATTCGGACGGCACCACCGGTTGGAAGGAGCACAGCCCCTATGATGCCATCATCGTCACCGCCGGTGCGCCGGAGATTCCCACGGTGCTGGTCAACCAGCTGGCCGTGGGCGGTCGAATGGTGATTCCGGTGGGGGATCGCCACTCCCAGGATCTTATCAAACTCGTTCGGGACGAACAGGGCATCCACCAGTCCAATCTGGGCGGGTGCCGTTTTGTCAAGCTGGTTGGCGAACACGGCTGGAGAGAGCAGTAAATGCTCAGGCGTCTTTACGACTGGGTACTTCACTGGGCCGCCACCCCATACGGCACCTGCGCCCTGTTCCTGCTGGCCTTTGCCGAATCCTCGTTTTTTCCCATTCCGCCGGACGTTCTGCTTATCGCCATGTGCGTGGCCCGGCCGGACCGGTCATTCAAATACGCCCTGGTCTGCTCCATCGGATCCATTTTCGGAGGGTGCCTGGGATACCTGATCGGCTGGCAGTTCATGGCTTCGGTGGGTATTCGCATCGTGGATTTTTACGGCCTGACGGACAAGGTGGCCTATATCGAAAACCTCTACAACACCTACGACGCTTGGGCCGTGGGCATCGCCGGGTTCACCCCTATTCCCTATAAGGTGTTCACCATTGCCGCCGGCATGTTCAAAATCAATTTCACGGTTTTCATCCTGGCATCCATGGCATCCCGGTCAGCTCGATTTTTCCTTGTGGGCGGGTTGATCTATCTGTTCGGTCCGCGCATCCAGCGCTTTATCGACCGCTATTTCGACCTGCTTGCCGTTACCTTCACGGTATTGCTGGTGGGCAGTTTTGTGCTGATCAAATACCTGTTTTAGCCTGACAGGTCTCAATGAAGGTTCATCTCTAGGGAAAAGCCATGAGCTGTATCGTGCAAAAATTTGGCGGCAGCAGCCTGTCCGACGTCGACAAGATCATGAAGGTGGCCCGTATGATCGCCCGGGTAAAAAAACAGGGCACGGACGTGGCCGCCGTGGTCTCGGCCATGGGCAAAACCACGAACCAGCTGGTCGAGATGGCCCGCAGCATGTCATCGAAACCACCGAGACGGGAGATGGACATGCTGCTGAGCACGGGCGAACGGATCACCATGTCCTTGCTGTGCATCGCCCTGAACGAACTGGGTGTGCAGTCGGTCTCCCTGACCGGGTCCCAGTGCGGCATCATTACCAACCACCGCCACAATGACGCTCAGGTGATCGAGGTGCGTCCCTTCCGGGTGCAGGATGAACTGGCCGAGGGCAGGGTCGTGGTGGTTGGCGGGTTTCAGGGGGTGAGCTACAAGAGGGACATCACGACCCTGGGGCGCGGCGGTTCGGACACCACGGCGGTGGCCCTGGCCGCCGCGATCGACGCCGATCGATGTGAAATTTACTCGGACGTGGACGGGGTCTACTCGGCCGACCCATCCACGGTGGCCGATGCCCGCCACCTGCCGGAAGTCTCCTATCCGGTGATGCAGGAGATGAGCGCCGCCGGCGCCAAGGTGCTCAACGCCCAGGCGGTCCAGTTCGCCAAGGAAAAGCAGATCGCCATATATGCCCGCAGCACATTCGACCGGAAACGGGAAACGGTGGTGAGGATGCTTCCGCCGGGAAAGGTGGCCGGTGTTCAGGCAGTGGTCAGCGAGGAGGCGGTCACCCGAGTTCGCATCGGCGGGGATCAATCACTGGCCGGCCTCAACTGGGCCTTGGGGCTTCTGGAGCAGGAGCAGGTGCCGGTGAAAGAGATCCATGCCGCCGATGTGCCCGACGATCCTGCTTCATCGCGGGTTTCCTTTGTGGTCTCCTCCCCCAACGTATACGGCTGGTCCGAGATCCGGGAGAGACTGGCCCGGCGCCTGGGTAAAGCCGTCCGGTTCGACACGCACCTGGGTGCGTTGTCGCTGATCGGCGAAGGGCTCAACCGAACCAACGACACCTTGATCGAGGCCCTGGCCCTGCTGGCGCGATATGAAATCGCCATTGCCGGTGTCACCACCACTTCGTTTCGCATCTCGCTGCTGGTCCCCCGGGAAAAGATCGAGGCCGGCGTGCGACTGTGCCACGAAAATTGGATTGCGTAGATGATTTAAAACGAAGGGCGAGTCATCCATCTCGGCGTTGCCTGTAAATCGACAATGGCTAAAATGATCATAGAAACACTTAAGATCCTTGTTCTTTTTTTCGTTGGGGCGACTCTTCTGCTCTATCTTTTTCAAGGCAGAATGATCTTTTTTCCCCAGCCGACCGCACCGCATAACCAGACCCGCTATGCCGGAAACGAAATCCGCCTGCGCCACGGCGATGTCACCCTGACCGGCTGGTTCTTCAACCATGGGATCGGTCCCGGCAATCCGCTGGTGGTCTATTACGGGGGAAACGCCGAGGATGTCACCCTCAACTTCGCGGATCTCGGGCATTTCAATGCCCAATCGTTTCTTTTCATGAACTATCGCGGCTACGGCGGCAGTGACGGCAGGCCGTCTGAAAAGGCATTGCTGTCCGATGCCTTGTTCGTGATCGATTACCTGCTGGCAACCGAAGGAATCGATCCGGTCCACGTCGTGGTCATGGGACGCAGCCTGGGTTCAGGTGTGGCGGTGCACGTGGCGGCCAACCGCAAGGTGGGCGGCGTCATCCTGGTGACCCCGTTCGACTCCCTGGTCAACGTGGCCCGGTCTCACTACCCGATCTTTCCGGTGGGCTTGATGCTCAAGCACCGCTTCGATTCCGCGGCCCTGGCACCGGGCATCACCACGCCGGCTCTGTTTCTTACCGCATCCAACGATCAGGTGGTTCCCGTGCGGTTTGCCAAAAAACTGGAATCGGTCTGGGCCGGGCCGGTGACCAGCGTCCGCGTGCCGGACACCGACCACAACACCATAGAAACATCGCCGGTTTATTGGAGTGCGGTCAACGCATACCTGGCGTCCGGTCGCCACCCGTGAAGAGAGAATGCAATGAGTCGTCCCTCCGTGGAAAAGAGAACCGTTTTGCTGGTGGGCGCCACCGGGTTGGTCGGCGGTCATATCCTCCGCCTTCTGCTGGAAGATGAAACCTGCGACCGTGTGATTGCGTTGACCCGTTCGGCAATCGCAGGGGGCGAAGACTTTTCCAGGCTCGACAACCGGGTTGTCGACTTCGAACGTCCGCTTGAGTGGCTGGATCAGGTGGCTGCCGACCAGGCCATCTGTGCGCTGGGTACCACCATCAAAAAGGCCGGCAGCCGGGAAGCCTTCAGAAGGGTGGATTTCGGGTATCCCCTGACCATCGCCCGGGCCGCTTTAAATGCCGGTTGCAGACACTTCCTGCTGGTTTCGGCCATGGGGGCGGATGCGAACTCGCGCATCTTTTACAACCGGATCAAAGGCGAGCTTGAAGCCGCGATCCTTGCGCTGGGGTTCACCCGTGTCAGTATATTCAGGCCCTCGCTGCTGCTCGGGGATCGACGGGAATTTCGCGCGGGTGAAGTGGTCGGGCAGGTTCTGGGTCGATGGCTGGCTTTCGCCATCCCTAAACGCTACCGGCCTGTGCATGCCCGCACGGTTGCAGCGGCGGTGGTGCGCACGGCGGCAGCGGACGCGTCCGGCAACCGGGTCCTGGATTCGGACGCCATTGCCGAATGGGGAGCCGATTGACGGGCTCTGCCGAAAGGTGTATGTCCACGTTCCAGCTATAAGACCGACCGGTTTTACTTTATAGGGGGACAATCCTTCCCCGGAGGATCTTATGACCATCCTGAAGCATCTTTTCTCTCCCATCCGGATCGGCCGCATGACGGCCAAGAACCGCCTGCTCATGTCCGCCATGAGCATCAACTTCGGCGTGGATGAAAACGGCTTTGTCACCGACCAGCTGACCGGCTACCTGGCGGCCCGGGCCAAAGGGGGCGCGGGAATGATCCTGGTGGGCGGCGGCGGTGTGCACCCCACGGGCCTGGAGTTGCCCGGGCTGCCCGCCCTGTGGGATGACGCCTGTATTCCCGCCCTGAAACGGATGGTCGGGGCGGTGAAGTCTTTCGATGTTTGTTTCGGCGTCCAGCTGATGCACGGCGGCCGCCAGTCCTACCACGACCGCAAGGTAGCGCCGTCGCCCATTCCGGCGCCGGCGGTGGTGAAAGGCATTCCCAAGGCGTTGACCACCCAGGAGATCGGCGAACTGGTGGCGTCTTTCGGTGATGCCGCCCGGCGGTGCCGCGATGCCGGGTTCGATTTCGTCGAGGTCCACGGGGCCCACGGCTACCTGATCAACCAGTTTCTCTCCCCCAATTCCAACCATCGTATGGACGAATACGGCGGCAGTTTCGAAAACCGCACCCGCTTTTTCCTGGAACTGCTGGCCGACATCAAAGCCAAGGCCGGCGCTGATTTTCCCGTGGGGCTGCGCATCAACGGTGAAGACTACATCGAGGGTGGATGGACGCTGAAAGACGCCCTGCGCCTGGCACCGGTCCTGGAAAAGAGCGGGGCCGACTACCTGCATGTATCGGCCGGGGTTTATGGCTCAACCCAGCTGACCATCCCCTCCATGTATGTGCAGCACGCCTGTTTCGTCGACCTGGCCGAAGCCGTGAAGCGGGTGGTGACTATCCCCGTGGTGGGGGTGGGCCGAATCAAGAGCCCGGAACTGGCCGACCGCATTCTCAAGGAGGGGCGGGTGGACGTGGTCGCCATGGGCCGCGCCCTGATCGCCGATCCCATGCTGCCGGAAAAGGCCCGGGCCGGGAATCTGAACGCCATCCGTCCATGCATCGGCTGCTGCCTGGGGTGCATCCACGCGGTGCTTGCCCTGGAACCCGGTTCCTGCGTGGTCAACCCCGACGTGGGACGCGAGTACCTGATGGACGAAGACGAAATCGCGCCCGAGGCGAAATCGGTGCTGGTGGTGGGCGCCGGGCCCGCGGGCATGGCGGCCGCCCGCATGGCGGCCATCCGTGGCCACCGGGTGACCGTTGTCGAGGAAAAGGGCAGTGTCGGGGGCCTTTTGCGCCTGGCCGCCATACCGCCCGGCCGGGGCGAAATCATGGACGTGATCGACTTTCTTACCCGTGAGATCGAGCGATTAGGTGTCGCCCTGCGCCTCAACACCCAACTGGACGAGGCGCTGCTGGATGCCGTCAGGCCCGATGCGGTTGTCCTGGCGTCGGGCAGTCTGCCGGACATGCCCATCATCAAGGGGCTGTTCACCACCGGCATGGATCTGTGCACGGTGAACGAAGTGCTGGAGGGCAAGATCACCGGCGACCGGGTGATCATCCTCGGCGGCGGTCAGGCCGGACTGGTGACGGCCGATTTCCTGGCGGAGAAGGGCCGGGAGGTGGCGGTCCTCAACCGCAAGCGGCATTTTGCCGAGGAGATGTCAAGCAACGACCGGTTCTACCTCAGAGAGCGGCTCAAGCGCGACACGGTCCACCTGTTCAAGCAGGTCGCCGTCAAGACCTTCACCGATGACGGCGTGGTCTTTACCACCGCCGGCAACCCGGTGACCCTGGAGGGTTTCGATACCCTGGTGGTGGCCGAAGCCATGACACCGGTGCGCGATGCCAAGCCGATACTGGATCGACGGAATATCGATGTCTACATCATCGGAGACGCCAAATCACCGCGAAATCTCATGCTGGCCCAGAGCGAGGCCGAGGAGATCGGTCGGACGATCTGAATCAAACTGATCGCCTTTGAGAACGGTCGGCTTTCGGTGAACGATGGATGCGATCAGCCGCTCTCAGCCCCAAGACATCCACGGTCAGGATTCGCTAAGATCCCTTTTCGTGTTTTCGTAGCGCTCAGCCAGTTCGGTCATCAGTTCATCCACTTCCTGCTTGGCCTTTTCCCAGGCCTCGCCGCTGGCGCCCTGCAAATCTTTTATTTTCATCGCAACCGCATCTTTTTTTTCGGTTATGGCCGCCAATTGCTCCTGGAACGCCTCCTTGGCGTCGTCATCCAGACTTTCCGCCTTGACACTGAGTTTCTCAGCCTGTGTGTCTAAATTTTTCAGTTGTTTTTGCATGTCACTCGGGTAAGCGTCCATCTTGTCCCTGGTCCAAGCCGCGGCAGATTCCATCGTCTCCCTGACAGTCTCCTGCGCCCCTTCTTTCATCTCTTTAGCGGCTTTTTCCGTTTTCTCTCCACAACCGCTTAAAAGGGCCAGTCCCAGTCCTATTGCCATGATAGAGATCCAACTCATTCTTTTCATTATGAACCGCGATAGCGAGCGCATTCCTCGCCGCTTGCGGCGGGGTTAGCGAGCGAACTGGAAATCGCTTTTTTATCCTTCCGGTGAAGATTCCCCGCGGCTTGCCGCGGGGAGGGTTCAATCCTCCATTTTTTTCGGCTATTTGTTACTCCGTCAGCAGTTGATCGGAAAACAATAACAACTGCTTTCCGACGCTGAAATATCACCAACACGCAACGCGTCAGGTTTCATGGTTTGAAATCCTCCTTCCGCAGGCCGAGGCGCTTCATTTTGTTGTAGAGTCCCCGGGTATGAATCCCGGCGATTTGGGCTGCCTGGTTGACGCGCCCGCTTGTCTTGGATAGGGCGCGTTCGAGGTACAGGCGCTCCACCTGGTCCATGACCGCCTGCTGGACCTCGGGAAGGGTCTTGCTCAACAGGTCTTCCGTCCCCAGCAGGATTTCCGGTAAAAGCGTTCCGCTGTCGGCGGCATCGCCATGGAAGACATTGGGCAGTCCGGCCATGCCGATCTCATGGCTGCGGCACAACAGCATGGCCCGCTCGATGACATTCATCAGTTCGCGTACGTTGCCCGGCCAGTCGTAGCTGCACAGGGCACCCAGGGCCCGTTCGGAAAAGCCGCTGATTTCCCTGCCGATTTTGTAGCGGAAAAGGGTCGTGAAGCGCCGCACCATCGTTGGGATGTCTTCCTTGCGATGGCGCAGGGGCGGTATGGTGAGCATCAACACGCTCAGGCGGTAGTAAAGATCCTGCCGAAAGGCCCCTTCGGAGACCGCCGTTTCCAGGTCCCGGTTGGTGGCGGCGATCACCCGCACGTCCAGTTCGATGACGTTTTCTCCGCCGAGGGGCTTCACCTCATAATCCTGCAGCACCCGCAGCAATTTGGTCTGAAGGTGCAGGGGCATTTCACCGATTTCATCCAGAAAGATGGTCCCGCCGTGGGCCAGTTCAAAGGCCCCGCGACGATAGCGCACCGCACCGGTGAAGGCGCCCTGTTCGTGGCCGAAGAGTTCACTCTCGAGAAGATTCTCGGGCATGGCCGCCATGTTGATCGATATGAAGGGGCCGACCGAACGCGGGCTCTGCGCGTGAATGGCCTTTGCCAGATGTTCCTTGCCCACCCCCGTTTCACCGGTCAGCAAGATGGGGGAGTCGCTGGGGATGACCTGGTTGACCTCCTCCATGAAGACCTGCATGGCCTGGCTTTCCATGACGAAGTCCGCCATCCTCGGTTCCACGATGCCCCGCCGGTCAAAGCGTTTGCGCTGGATGAACTGGCGCCGGGATTCCAGGGCCGAGTCGATGGCCTCGTAAATGCTGGTTTTCGACAGGCCCGAGTAAAGCACGACGTCGGCTCCGGCCGCGGCCAGCCGGGCATGCTCCTCCAACGAGGCGCCGCCATGGATGATGATCGTGGTGGGGCTTTCCGGCAGTTCGTTGAGGATGGCGATGCCGTTGTCAACCGGGCGAAGCACGAAGGCTTCGCTGATGATGATGACATCGATACCGCTGTGCAGGGCGTTTTGCCATACCGAACGGGGTGGGCCGAAAACCTCGACCCGGACATCGGGGTCCGACAATTTCTTGGCCAGATAGCTCTGCAGGCGGGTATCCTTGACGGCCAGCCCCACTCGGATAAGCATGCGTGCACCTCCCTGTTGATGGGTTGAGTATGCGTGTGCTGATTCCGGTAACCCATCATCGTTTGCATGTCCATAAAAAAAAGAAAATAAATACCGAAATCTGTTTTAAATGTCAGAACGAAGAGAACCACAACGATTCATAATTTATTAAATTAATTATAAAAATAATTATCGTAAACCCCCGCCAGACCCCTATGGAAAACTAGCTTTCAAGGATTGGGTCGAAATGAGTATCATTATACCTGAAAAATTAAAAATAGGCATAAAAATACATGAAATGGGGAGTGAGAGCCCTTCAATGATTGGCCCAAAAATACAGATGATACAATATATCAATAAGATAAAAATATTTTGTTGCAGTGGCATGCTCTGTGCCTTTTGAAAAACGGTTTTGGGTTTTTAATCGGATTCTAAATACTGACGAAGGAGATGGTGCTGCAATGAGCAGGCAGGACGACGACGAGCGTTATGAAAACGGGAAAGACATGCCACCCAGGCGCTCCCAGCGGACCAAGTTCAGGGATTTTGACGAAGATGAAAACGATGCGGCTCACCGGGAAAAGCGATCCAGCAAACGTTCGCATCGCCGCAAAACGGGCAAGGACGATGTGTGGCCCGATGCCGACGAGTGAGCCTGCATCCCGATGGCTTAGAACTTCTTGATTAGGGAGTGCTTTCCATGATTGACGTCAGCGTCAGCAGCGATTTGGGAGAAATCCGTCGGCTGTGGCAGCGGCACTGGCCCCAAACCTGTCTGTTTGATCTGTGGCCGGTGAGGGCCTGCTTCCAGAGGCAGTTTCACCACGTTCCCCATTTTCTTGTGGCCGAACGGCAGGGTGGCTTTTGCGGCATGCTGGCGCTCAGCTGGATCGACGAAGAGCGGTATTTCGGGCATTTCCCGGGAGAATTGTGGCGCGGCAAAACCTGGATCGAGCAAAATCGGGTCCTGGCTGCGGATGAAGCGTCCTTCGAGGCACTGTGGGAGGCGGTTCCCGAGGTGGCCCAGATTCGCTACCTGTGCCCGGACGGCTATCTGCCGGAGGGCGCATCGGTCACTCTGGACGAAGTCGGCTATCTTTTCCGGCCGCCTGAGTACGGCTATGATTTCAACCTCTACATGGGTCAATTTTCCGGAAAATCGAGGAAAAAGATGCGCGGTGAGATCGACCGGCTCAAGGCGCAGGGCGTAAGTTTTCGCTATGATTGCCTGAGCGACGTCGACCGGCTGTTCCGTTTGAATGTGAAGGCCTTCGGCGACGCGTCCTATTTCAGCGATCCGCGGTTTCTGAACGCCTTTGAAGATCTCGTCAAATGGCTGCACAGTAATCATTTGCTGCGGGTGACGGCGGTGCTCGTCGGCGGAGAACTGGCAGCCGTGGACGTCGGTGCGGTTTGGAATGGTACGTACACGGTGGTGGCGGGCGGAACCTGCGGCGATTTTCCCGGGGTGGCCAAACTGATCAATTTCCACCACCTGGAGTGGGCCTGCCGCCAACGGCTGCGCGAGGTGGATTTCCTTTGCGGTGACTTCAACTGGAAGAACCGGTTCCACCTGACGCCCCGGCCGCTTTACAAAATGTCCAAACTGATTGCCATCGACGGTGCCCGGACGCCGGTTTATGCATCGGACCTGATCTGTGCCACCGGTTGACCAGAGAGTCCTTGTCGTCGGCACCACCGCCGACTACATCGAATGGATTCGAACCTGCCGGCCGGGACAGGCGCTTTTCCTGACCGATCCGGCGGTGAGGCGCGAGGCGGATCAACCGGCACCCTTGCCTGATGAAGAGCTGCTGTGCGACCTGGCCGACGAGCCCCGGGTGCGCGAGATGTTGGCCCGTCACCTGGACCGATGGCGCTTGGAGCTGTCCGGCGTGGCCTGCTATGATTGCGAGTCGATGGCCCTCGCCGCCCGTCTGGCCGATGCTTATACCCTTTCCTATCCCAGTTTACAGGCGGTCAACAACTGCCGGGACAAGCACCGCTCCAGAATCCTCTGGCGGGAGCATCACCTCGATACGCCCGAGGTCCGCCGGATCGGTTCAGCCGGCGAAGCCGTCGACTTTCTCCGGGAAATCGGCGGTCCATGCGTGTTGAAGCCCATTAGCGGCAGCGGCAGCGAGTTGATTTTCAGGTGCGACAGCGAGGCGGACTGCCAGCGGCATTACCGCCGAATCGTCCAGGGGCTGGAACGCCGCCGCAACCACCGCCTCTACCAACCCTTTTGCGCGACCGGCGCCGACATCCTGGCAGAGGCGTATGTCGGCGGTGAAGAATACAGTTGCGATTTCATGCTGGAAAACGATCGGGTCACGCTGATCCGCCTGGCCCGAAAAGTGCTCTTCTCCCAGGATCCTTTCGGAACCGCAAAGGCCTATATCCTGCCCGCCGACTGGCCCGAAGCGATCGGTGCCGGAGAATTGGAGCGGACCCTGTACCTGAGTGCCAGGGCACTGGGCATTCAGCGGGCGGTCTGCATGCTGGACTTTATCGTGCATCAGGGGCGGATGGTGTTGCTGGAGATGGCCCCCCGGCCTGGCGGCGACTGCCTGCCGTCGCTGCTGCGCCGCTGCTACCAGGTGGATGTGCTGCAGCTGGCGCTGGATTTTGCCCGGCGACAACCGATAGAACTGAACCTGCCGGCCTCACCTCCGCCGATGGTCGGCCTGCGTCTGCATGCCGGACAAGAGGGGCGGCTGCTGAGTGCCGATACCGGCGATCTGAGCCGCGATTCCCGTGTGCAGGAGATCCACCTGATACGCAAGCCCGGGCATCGTATCAAACGGCCCCCGGAAGACTACGACGCCTGGCTGTTGGGTCATCTGCTCTTCGTGCCCGATGCCGATGAGGATGTTGCCGCTCAATGCCGGAGCCTCTGCGACAAGCTGACCGTTCAGGTCGGGTGACACCGGATGACCATGAATTCCTCTGATTTGATTGATGCGCTAAGGGCAAAAGCGGCCGTCGTGTCCCCGCAGCTGGCCCCGGACCGTCTGCTCGCCTTTGTCCGCCACTATCTTGACCGGCGGGACAATTACCTTGCGGTCTTAAAGGACCACCCGGCGCCGATCTACCTGCAGGAATCCGAGGTGCTGCGGAACCGGGCCGTCCGGATGAAACGCGCCTTCGAAGACCGGCTGCCCGAGGTGGCCTTTTATTTTGCGGTCAAAAGCAACAACCATCCCCATGTGGCCGGGGTGATGATCCGGCAGGGCTTCGGGCTGGATGTGTCCAGCGGGCAGGAACTGGAGACGGCCCTTGGCCTGGGCGCTGCGGATATTGTATTCAGCGGCCCGGGAAAGACCCTCGAAGAATTGCGCCTGGCCGTGTCCCATGCCGACCGGGTGGTGATCCTGATGGACAGCTTCGGCGAACTGGCGCGCCTGGGGCCCCTGGCCGCGGACATGGACACCACGATTCGCTGCGGGGTGCGCTTGAGCGTCAATCCCACCGGACTGTGGCGCAAGTTCGGAATCCCGTTGACCGAACTCCCGGCGTTTGTGGCGGCGGCCTGCCGATATCCCCGCCTACGGCTGGCAGGGCTCCAGTTTCATACGAGCTGGAACCTGTCGCCGGCACCTCAGATCGCCTTTATCCGTGAGCTGGGGGCGGTCCTGGCGGCCATGCCGGCGGCGGTGAGAAAGCAGATCGAATTCATCGATATCGGCGGGGGGTACTGGCCGGAACAGGGCGAGTGGCTCACGGCAGCGGGAACGCCGGAGGGAAAGCTGCGCGAGACCCTGGACCTGCCGGCCGGGGGCTGCGACGCCCACTATCATCTGCCGTCGACACCCATCGAAGGCTTTGCCGAAGCGCTCAGTGCGGCGATTCGTAAGCACCTGCTGACGTCCGTTGCCTGCCGGATCTGCCTGGAGCCCGGCCGGTGGATATGCAACGATGCCGTGCATCTATTGCTTTCGGTGGTCGACAAAAAAGCGCCGGACCTGGTGATCACCGATGCCGGCACCAACACGATCGGATGGGAGCGTTTCGAGACCGACTACTTCCCGGTGCTGAATCTGACCCGCCCGTCGCTGGAGGAAAAACCGTGCCATGTCCTCGGATCCCTGTGCACCCCGCACGACGTGTGGGGCTACACCTATTTCGGCTCGGACATCCTTCCGGGTGATATCCTGATGATCCCCACCCAGGGTGCCTATACATACAGCCTCAGACAAACCTTCATTAAACCCCTGCCTTGTGTTATTACCATCTAAAACGGATCCGTAAAAAGCCCGATATCTGCGTTACGCTTCATCCTTCGTCGCTGTGTAGTGCCGTGATCCGGGCTTTTTGCGAGGTCATCACCTAAAACCCATTTGATCGGTATTCATGACGACGATCCTTCAATTCGATATCCGACCCCAGCCGGACAACACCACCTGCGGACCCACCTGCCTGCACGCTGTCTATCGCTATTTCGGTGACCCGATCGCCCTGTCACAGGTCATCGCCGACGTGCCGATGCTGGAGAGTGGCGGCACTCTGTCCGTCCACCTGGCCAACCACGCCCTGCGCCGCGGTTACCGGACCACCATTTTTCCATACAACCTGCAGGTTTTCGATCCGACCTGGTCCGGTGTGCCGCCCGGCGACATCGCCGAGAAACTTCGCCGGCAGCGCACCATTAAACAGGGCCCTGCAGGATTCGATCGGGTCACCGATGCTTACCTGGAATACCTGCAGCTCGGCGGCCGTCTGAAGTTCGAGGTGCTGACGGCGGCATTGATCCGCAAATACCTCAACCGCGGCATCCCGATCATAACCGGCCTGAGCGCCACCTATCTCTATCATTCGCCCCGGGAATACGATCTTGACGACCGGGTGGTCTATGACGATGTGCGCGGCGAATCCGTCGGTCACTTCGTTGTCCTGGCCGGCTACAACCGGCAATCCCGGTGCGCCCTGGTCGCCGATCCATATCTGCCGAATCCCATGGCGGACGGGCAGCACTATTCCGTCGACATCTACCGCCTGGTGTGTGCGATCATGCTCGGCGTCCTGACCGATGACGGTGATTTGCTGATCATTCAGCCGAAGCGGGGGCAGCTGAAGCAGCGGCGCAAAGGCGTGTCCCGATAGGTTGATGCGATCGCATCCAGGCGGCTTTTTGCGCCTTGTGTTTTTTCCCCGTATGGTCAATAGTGGTCACCGCTTTCAACGATTTGATATCAAGAGGAAAACGATGAAAGGAGTGCTGACATGCACATCACGTTTTACGGGGCGGTAAGGGAAGTGACCGGTTCCATGCACCTGTTGAGCACGGACCAGGATCGCATTCTGCTGGACTGCGGCATGTACCAGGGGCGGCGCAAGACCGCTGCCGAAAAGAACCGGGTGCTGCCTTTCGATCCGGACATCCTCACCAACATGGTGCTGTCCCACGCCCACATCGACCACTCCGGCCGCATCCCCCTGATTACCAGAAATGGTTTCAACGGAAGGATTTACTGCACCCGGGCCACGGTCGACGCATGCGGCTACCTGCTTCCGGATTCGGCCCACATCCAGGAAAGCGATGCCGAGTACCTGAATTACAAGACGGTGCGCTCCGCCCTGTCCCAGATGCGGCCCGGCGAGGACGGCCAGACATCCAAGCGGGATCTGCAGGAGATCAAGCGGCTGCTCAAAAAAGACAAGCACGGGATCAACGCCGAGGTGATCGCCGAATACATCAAACGCTTTCATCTGGAAGGGGTGGAGCCGCTTTACACCACCGCCGACGCGGACCAGGCCCTCAAAGCCTTCGAAGGCATCCCCTATCGCAACCCGGTAACGATCGGCAACAACATCACCTGCACGCTCTTCGAAGCGGGCCACATTTTGGGCTCCGCCATCGCCATGATCCGTTGCGGTGACGGCGACAACGCCCGCACCATCTGCTTTTCAGGCGATATCGGCCGTTACGGCAAACCCATTTTACGCGATCCGGCCAGCAATTTCGACGGGCTCGGCAGCGATGTGGACCTGATGATCATGGAGAGCACCTACGGCAACCGGGACCATGAGCCGGTGATCGATCTGCGTCCCCGGCTCAAGCAGGTGCTCAACGAGACCTTTGACCAGGGCGGTACGGTGCTGATCCCCTCCTTTGCTTATGGGCGGACCCAGGAACTGCTCTACGTGATCCACGAGCTTTACGATGCCGGCGAAGTGCCGCGCATACCGGTATACGTGGACAGCCCCCTGGCCACCAACATCACCAAGGTCTTCGGCGAACATCCGGAAGTCTACGACAAGGACACCCACGAGACCTTCCTGCAGCAGGGCAAAAACCCCTTTGCCTTCCGGCAGGTGCAGTTTACCGAGAGCGTCGAGGCCTCCATGGCGCTCATGCGCGAAGAAAAACCCCACATCGTCATCTCCGCCTCGGGCATGTGCGAGGCCGGGCGGATCCTGCACCACCTGCGCTACAAGATCCACCATCCCAAAAACACGATTCTCATTGTGGGTTACATGGCCAATCACACATTGGGCCGGCGCATCCTGGATCAGGGAACGGCGTATGAGGAATCGGGCCGGAAGGGGGACCCCCCCATCGTCAGGATTCTCAACAAGGAGTACCCGCTGAAGGCGCGGGTGGTGAAAATCGGCGGTTTTTCCGCCCACGGGGACCGCAATGAGATGCTGCGGTTTCTCAAGCAGTCCAACCTCAACGTCAAACGGATCGCCGTGGTCCACGGTGAAGAGGATCAGAGCCTGGCCTTTGCCGATCACCTGAAGGCGGGGGGCTTTGACGCGGTGGTGCCCCGCGTCGGTCAATCGCTCACCATCTGACCTGCACCGCGACAGCGAGCACAGACCCGCCGGCTCGTGGGAGCGATGCGGTAACCCCGCTTACCGGGGTCGCAGCCAGGGTTCAATCCCGGCCGATCCATTGGCGGGCGGTCATGCCGCGGTCCCCTTGAGCAGATAAAATGAGCACAGGGTCACCAGGCACCAGATCGCCGGAGAGGAGAGGACGCTTTCGATGGAGCGGTCGAACAGGATTGACAGCCGGGGGGGAAACTCGCCGTCCCCCTGCCAGAGCACATAATGGACGGGTATGCGCGGGAACGGGTCGAGCCTGATCGCCGCATCGCCCATCTGCTCGATCTGTCCGCCGAGGTGGCGGCCGGTGGTGATGAACCCGCTTAAATCCTCACCGTAGCGTGCCAGCAGCGCCGCTTTCCTCAGCCGGTTCCGGCCGGAAAAGTAGGCGGCGTCCGCCAGATCTTCCGCACCGACCATCTCCCGACCCAGGGGGTGGAGTTGATCGACACGGGAAAAATAATCCAGCACGGCCAACTCCAGCAGCGGTATCATCCGCATTTGCCACACCTCATCCCGCTTTTCCATCAGGCATCGCCGGCCGGTGTCCACCAGAATGTCGCGGTTGAGAAACCGGAACCGCAGGCAACCCGATGCGGTATCGATAGTGGTCAGGGTGAAATTGGCCACCCGGCCCATATCCCGAGCGACCAGGGCATCCCACCGGGACGCATCGACTTCGATGGGCCGGCCCGAGGGGTCGACAGCCGGCGGCCCCTGGTCCCGCCGGCGCCGCTGCATATCCAGAAATCCCCGGCCATAGGGGTAGTCCGAACCGGTGAAATTGTCGCAGGGAAATAACGCGCAGTCCCTGGGGCAGTAATCGATGTGGTTGAGCCGGGCGCATTCCAATATGGCGCAGGGGTGACCGAACATCCGCTTCTGGGCGTCGCTTTTTCGGCCCGCCAGGTCGCTGCGGCCCGGGCCGCAGGAGGCGCACTGCCCCAGCAGATTGAGCTGGCACACGTCACAGTTGATGCCGCAGGCACCGGTGGCCATGGTCATTACCTCGTTCGGGTTCAGCCGCCCATTTCCCTGAGATCGTATCGGCCGCCGTTTTTGAACCGTCCATCCATCAACAGACGGATCAGGGTTGCCGCCACACGCTCGGGCGGATGGAGTTCACCGCTGTTTTTCAGCTTGAGGAATTTGTCGACCCGCATAAACTGGTTGGCGGTGCAGCTGCGGATCTTCTCCTGCATGGCGGTGTCCACAGTTCCCGGAGCCACGGCGCAGACGGCGAATGTCGGGTCGATGCGGGAGAACTCCATGGCCATGGCTTGGGTGGCCATGTCCAGGCCGGCCTTGGCGGCGCCGTAGGCCGACCAGCCGTAGTAGGGTGCCCGGCTGGCCCCGGAGGTAATGTTGACGACCCATTTGCAGCCTGGAAACGGCCGGCTGAAATGGAAAAAATGCCGGGTGAGGACCAGCGGCGCGGTCAGGTTGACCTGGATGTTTCGGGCAATCAGGGTGTCGTCACAGTCGCCGATGGGCGCAATGGGGTCGAGGACGCCGGCGTTGTTGATCAGCACCGTATGGGTCAGCCGGCTGGTATGCCGCCGCTTGATCCGGATGCGTTTGAAGGCCGGGCCGATGCGCTGGGTATCGTTCAGGTCGATGCGGATATTCTGGTGGGTTTCACGCAGAAAAGGTGCGGCTCGTGACAGGCTGACCACGAAGCTGTTGGCCAGGGCCAACGCGGATGCGGCCAGCGCCTGTCCGATGCCCCGGGTGGTTCCGGTGATGACAAATAGATGTTCGATGCTCGGCTGATTCATTTATCCGTCGATGCGAAACACCGGGTGGTCGATGCGGCTTTCCCGGCAGTGGGGGCAGCGACCGGGCCGGGTGAGGCGGCTCCGGTCGGTGAACGTAAAGCCGCACGCCATGCAGGTGCAAGGGGTGAACGACAGCTTCCGCCCCTTACCGGCCATAGTTTTCTGGATGTGTGCCAGGTGCCGGTAGACATCCTTTTCCGATACCCGAACCGCCTGGGAGATATCCAGCGCCGTCATGGCCTCCCGGCTCAGCAGGTCGATGATCTGCTGGCGATGGGTTCCTTCGGGTGCGTTCAATGCGCCTGATTGTCCACCTGCCGCCGGATATGGTCGATGACGCCCGGCAGGCAGGCCACGATTTCGCCGGCGCAGGTTTCATAGGCTTCCAGCGGCGAACCGTAAGGGTCCTCGATTTCCGGATTTGCCCGTTTGTCCGTGAAGGAGCCAAGCAGCTGGGCGTATTTGCAGCGGAAGAACAGCAGGTCGTTGATCTGGTCGATGTGATATTTTTCCATGGCCAGCACCAGATCGGCGGATCGGATCATGCCGGCCTCCAGTGCTCTTGCCCGGTGGTCGATGATGTCTGCCCCGTGAGCAGCGGCCGCCCTGACGGCAAAGGGCTCCGCCCGGTTGCCGTGAAGTCCGTGGGTGCCGGCCGACCGGACCGAGACGACCGGCCTCAAGTCTTCCGGCAACCGGTGACGGAGCAGCCCTTCCGCCATGGGGCTCCGGCAGATATTGCCCGTGCAGACGACGAGCACTGAATAGTTCAAAACGTCTCCATGATGGTAACCAATTATTCCACAGAAGATGATCACGATGATATGCGCGGTCAATCAGGCGGCACCAGTATAAAGACCGGCCACGCTGAAGTCAATCGAATCGACGGTCGGCGGGGTACGATGGTGTGGAAGGAACTGAAAGGCTGGTGTTACAGGCCGGGATAGCCAAGGAACGATATATCGCTGTCTGCCACAGGAAACGGAAGCCTGGAAAGCAGCCGCAACGCTGCCGTGTGCGGTTCAGGTCGGGTCTTCAGCTTTAAATACCGGCCCAAAGTTTTTCATGTAATCGGCCCCAACGATGCCCAGCCGAACAGCCGCTTTGGGACGGATCAGCATGAACTGCCCCACCGCCTGTGCGCATACGTCTTGATTGGCATTGCATATGGTTCCCGACATGCGGGCAGACCGTTCTGATAGCACTTCCAGAACACTGCCGCGGACGGATATGTTCTCCCCGGCTTTTATCGGTCTCTTAAAATCCACGGTGATGGACTGGGTCACACCCAGTTTTTTGAACAGATGAATGACCGCCCACCCCATGATTTCATCAAGAATGGTTGATAGTATGCCTCCGTGGATGGTTCGATCCCATCCTGTCATGGTTTCGGGCAAGCTAAGAAATGAATAGACCTGCTGGCGGTCGGCATAGAATTTCATCCGCAGTCCGTGGGCGTTTTTTGCGCCGCAGGCGAAGCAGGTCTGGTCCTCTCCCGTAGGGATGGCCTCCAGGGTTTCGGGATCCATTGTCATGGCATTGTCTTTCTCATCATAGCCGTCCAGGCGGTAAAGATCTGACCGGGAGCGCCCAAGGGTATATGGGTTATACACATAGCGTCAATGGAGACCGTTGAGCGGGAGGGAGATGGTGGCAGAATACCCATGTTCAAGAAAGCCCTCTCGCACGATCCAGGAAATGACGAAGATCCCTGTCCAGGTCAGGTGAAATCATGGTCTGTGGTCGGCTGGCAAGAATCTCCTTATATTTCTTGTTGGCCCGCGCCATTACGCTCTCCTTTCCTTTTTCTTCCCATTTGGTATAGGATTCCCAGAACGAGACCGTCGGTCGCCAGGGATTCTTGAATTTAGTAAAGGTATCCCTGTGTGTGATGTAGCTTCCTCCCGGACCCACTTCCTGAATCACGTCCAGTGACATGGCGCTTTCGGAAGTGTCCACGCCTTCGCATATCCGGATGACACGGCTCATCATCTCTTCGTCGATGATGAATTTTTCATACGAAATGGTCATGATGGCGTCCAGCACCCCAAACACCTGCTCAACCATGTGGCCGCCGCTCATCAATCCCATGAGAAGATTTTGCATGGTTTCATAGCCTGCCTGGACATCGACCTCCTTGGAGTCCGTCATGCCGGCCATGATACGCGTGGGCACCTTGTAAAAATCGATGGCCATCTGCAGGCAGGTTGAATTGATCAGAAATTGCTCGGGCGGGGCGTAGACGCACAAGGCCGTCCGCATGTCGGCCATGGTCGAGGCCGGACAGTAGACCGCCGGCGACCCTGGCTGGATCAATTGGGTCAGGGTGATGCCGGCCACTGCCTCGGTGTTTTGCTGGACGATGGATCCAAACAGGTCGATCGGCGCCGAGACACCGGCCATGGCGCAAGGTAAAACATAGACCGGCTGACCTCGCCGGGCATACGCGATGATGGTATCCAGGGTTTCAGTGGCAAACTTCAGGGGACTCAAGGGGTTCGTGCTGACACCCACACAATAATGATTGTCCAGATAATTCTGACCGAAAACCATCTCAACCATTTCCAGGGATTCCCGGGCTTTTTTGGCAACGGTACAACTTCCGATAAGGGGCTTGTCCGTATGTTTGATGGTTTCATACAGCATGTAAAGGGCTCTTTCGGAGGCTTCGACATCATCCGGCGCAACAGGCGTCGCTCCGGTAAGCTTGCAAATCTCGCTGGCCTGGGAGAGCTTTTGAAAATTGGCGTAATCTTCAAGAAGCCCCCTGCGCTTGCCTTTGTCCATATCTTCGCAAAATACACAGCCCACATTCGGGTGGGGTGCGATACCGTCACCGATTGTCACCGATTGTGCCTGATTTCTGGCTTCGTGACGGAAGGTAACGGGCGCCTGATCCATAGCCGTTTCGGCCATGTCCCTGGGGATGTAAACTGTTTTTCCGTCGATCTTGGCACCGTGGTTTTTAAAAATTTCAAGGGCTTCATCATGCTCAAAAATGACGCCGGTGCCTTCCAGGAGCCTGACCGTCGCTGCATGTATGCGTGGAAGTTCGGCGTCGTCCACCATCTTCGTTCGGGGAAGTTTTCGGGTGGAACCATTACAAAACGTATTGGTTGCTGTCATGCGCGCGTCCTTTCTTCAGTCAGCCTTAGCTTGTAGGGGAGGAGCCGGTGCCGTCATTATCTTCCCGTCGAATCGGCAAATACAACGCATATGCGGCCGCCGCGCAATGCGCCTCGATGGCCGCCTTGATCGCCTTGCGGCTGGCGTTGATCAGT
>NZ_JBUOIV010000023.1:0-75637 GCF_055467485.1 Desulfosarcina sp.
GGATGCGGCAAACTTGGCGATGGAGCCGGTGGGCGTGGCCTTGGAGCTCTGACCGCCGGTGTTCGAGTATACCTCGGTGTCGTAAACGATGACGTTGATGTCTTCCCCGGTGGCCAGGACATGGTCGATGCCGCCGAAAGAGATGTCGTAGGCCGACCCGTCACCCACGAAAATCCAGTAGGAGCGCTTGGTGAAATATGAACCCAGCCGGTCGATCCGATCCAGCAGGGAATTGCCCGAATAGGCGAAGAGCATCTCCCGGATCTGGTCTCCGTAGCGTTTGGAGCCGTCGGCGTCCTTCATGTTGTCCAGCCAGCCCTTCATGGCCGCTTTCAGGTTGTCGTCGAGATCCGTCTCCACGGCCTCGGCGACCAGGTCGGCCAGCAACTGGCGCTGCTGCAACTGACCGAGAAACATGCCGTAGGTGAATTCCGCCGGGTCTTCGAACAGGGAGTTGCCCCAGGTGGGGCCGCAGCCGTCTTCGTTGACGCAGTAGGGAATCGAGGGTGCGCTGCCGCCCCAGATGGAGGAGCAACCGGTGGCGTTGCCGATGACCATGCGCTCGCCGAACATCTGGGTGAGCAGTTTGGCGTAGGGCGTCTCACCGCAACCGGAACAGGCGCCGGAGAACTCCAGCAGGGGCTGGTAGAACTGGCTGCCCTTGACCGTGTTGCGGGCCACCAACCCTTCGCGGACCGGCAGGCTGGAGGCGTAGCGCTGGTTGGGCACCTGCATTTGGGTCTGGGTGTCTAAAGGCTTCATGACCAGGGCCGGTTTCTTGGCCGGGCAGATGTCCGCACAGTTGCCGCAGCCCATGCAGTCTTCGGTGAAGACCTGGATGCGGAACTTATATTCCTTGAGCTCCTTGCCCAGGGCCTTCTTGGCCTCGAAACTCCCGGGGGCGGCTTTCAACTCGTCATCGGTGACCAGCACCGGACGGATGGCCGCGTGGGGACAGACCATGGCGCACTGGTTGCACTGGATGCAGTTGTCCATGACCCATTCCGGCACGTTGATGGCCACACCGCGCTTTTCATACTGGGTGGTGCCCACCGGGAAAATACCGTCCGGCGAAAAGGCGCTCACCGGCAGCTTGTCGCCCTGCTGGGCCAGCATGGGCTTCATCACCTCGGTGACCCACTCGGGTTCGTCGCTGGCGACGGCCGCCGCCAGACCGGCATCGGCCCAGGCCGTCGGGTATTTTACCTCCACCAGGTGATCCAGGCTCTTGTCCACCGCCTGGTTGTTCATGTTGACGATCTTGTCGCCCTTCATGCCGAACATCTTTTTGATCTGGTCCTTGAGGTAGGCGATGGCGTCGTCCACGGGGATCACGTTGGCCGCCTTGAAGAAGGCGGTCTGCATGATCATGTTGATGCGTCCGCCCAGGCCCACCTCACCGGCAATTTTGACGGCGTCGATGTTGAAGAACTTGAGCTTTTTGCGGGCGATGGTCCGGCGCATGGCCACCGGCAGCCGCGCTTCCATCTCCTCGATGCTCCAGGGACTGTTGAGCATGAAGGTCCCGCCGACCTTGATGCCTTCGAGTACGTCGTAAATGTTGACGTAGGCCGGGTTGTGGCAGGCGATGTAGTCGGCACTGTCGATCAGGTAGGTGGACTTGATCGGCGTCTTGCCGAAACGCAGATGGGAGATGGTCACGCCGCCCGATTTTTTCGAGTCGTAGGCGAAATACGCCTGGGCGTACATGTCGGTGTTGTCGCCGATGATTTTGATGGCACTCTTGTTGGCGCCGACGGTGCCGTCGGCCCCCAAACCCCAGAACTTGCACTGGACCGTGCCTTCCGGCGCCACGTCCAGACCGGTCTCCACATCCAGGCTGGTGTGGGTGACGTCGTCGGTGATGCCGACGGTGAAGTGGTTCCTGGGCGCCATGCCATTCATGTTGTCGAACACGGCCTTGACCATAGAGGGGGTGAACTCCTTGGAGCCCAGCCCATAGCGGCCGTTGACGATAGAGGGCATTTCTCCCTGCTCCATGAAGGCCGTGCACACGTCCTGGTAAAGCGGGTCACCCAGGGCGCCGGGTTCCTTGGTGCGGTCGAGAACGGTGATCCGGGCGGCCGTGGCCGGAAGGACCGACAACAGGTGCTTGGCGGAAAAGGGGCGGAACAGGCGCACCTTGACCAGGCCGACGGACTCGCCGCGAGCGTTGAGGTGATCGACCACCTCCTCGATGGTCTCACAGGAAGATCCCATGGAGACGATGACGCGATCGGCATTGGGGTCACCCACGTAATCGAACAGGTTGTATTTGCGGCCGGTAAGTGCGGAGACTTTTCTCATGTAGTCGGCAACGGTGTCCGGCACTTCCTGGTAGTAGACGTTGGCCGCTTCGCGCCCCTGGAAGTAGATGTCCGGGTTCTGGGCGGTGCCGCGCAGTTCGGGGGATTCCGGATTGACTGCACGGGCGCGGAAGTTCTCCAATGCTTCCATGTTGATCAGTTTTTTCATGTCCGCGTAGTCGATGGTTTCGATCTTCTGAATCTCGTGGGAGGTCCGGAAACCGTCGAAGAAGTGCAGGAACGGCACGCTGGAATCGATGGCGGCCAGGTGGGCGACCAGCCCCAAATCCATGACTTCCTGGACCGAGGCGGAGGCCAGCATGGCAAAACCGGTTTGGCGGACGGCCATGACGTCCTGGTGGTCGCCGAAGATGGACAGCGCATGGGCGGCGATGGCCCGGGCGGTGACATGCAGGACACCGGGAAGCAGTTCACCGGACATCTTGTACATGTTCGGGATCATCAGCAGCAGGCCCTGGCTGGCGGTGTAGCTCGAGGTCAATGCGCCGGCGGCCAGGGAGCCGTGGACGGCGGCCGCGGCTCCGGCTTCGCTTTGCAGCTGGCGCACCAGCAAGGTCTGGCCGAAGACGTTCTTGCGGCCGTTGGCCGCCCACTCATCGCAGATTTCGCCGATGGGGGAGGAAGGGGTGATGGGATAGATGGCGGCCACCTCGCTCATGGCATAGGCCACGTGCGCGGCTGCGGTGTTCCCGTCGATGGTTTTCATTTGCTTTGCCATAACTGCTCCTTGTAACGGGTTAAAGATGGGAAATCGACTCTGCGGCGACCGGTCTCAGGGGAACTGCCGCAGAAAACCAGTGTTTCATAGCCGAGAAGGGATCTGCGAAAATTGCTTTCGCATCGGTAACGTTGTCTTTTCTATTGCCAAAGAAATTATTTAAATCACATTGAATCCGACTTGACAAGAATTAATTGGCCTGGGCTGGGTTGTTGGCAACAATTTGATTTAATTTGTAATTTGATTCGTCGCAGTTTGCCAGGGAGACGCCCATGCCAAGGGCGATGGCACCGCAGGCCAACAGGCCACCGATTCCCCACAAGACCGGGGAGAAGCTTCCCGTCCGATCGAAGGCCATCCCGCCCACGATGGGGGACAAAGCGGCCGGGATGTTGGCCGAAAACAGCCAGCCGTATATCTGACCAAGCCGCTCGCCGCCCCACCGTTCAGCTGCTGCGGAGGCATAAAGGACAAGAATACCGCCGTAATTGAAGCCGGCAAGGCTGGCAAACGCCAACAGACCGGCATCGGAACGCAGGATGAGGCCGTGTGAGAGCAGCAGTGCCGCCTGAAGCAGCAGGTTGAATTGAAGGATCAGGGTCGAACGGCCGCGGTCGAAAAGCCATCCCCAGGTGATGCGGCCGGCTGCGTTGGCCAGGGCAAAGGCGGCAACAGCCTTCACTCCCGCCTGGACGCCGGTGCCGGCATAGAGCTCCTTCATATTGGCATTGACGGCAAATCCCGCGGCAAGGCCGGCGAACATGGCCAGGTAAAGAAAAACGAATGACCGATCCCTGAGTACGCCGGTCAGGGGCAGCTTCCGTTGAACGGCCCCAGCGCAGCCCGGCGGGTTTTCCATCACCGATCCGGCCAGGGCAACCAGCAGCATGAACAATATCCCCAGCAGGCCGAAGGTGGCAAAGGGGCTCATGCCAATGGTTTCCATGAGGGTCCCTGCCGCGTGGCTGACCAAGGCGGCGCCGCCGCCGAAACCGGCCACCGCCACGCCGGTTACCAGCCCTTTTTGACGGGGAAACCAGCGTACACAGGTGGCAATGGGAACGATGTAGGCAAACCCCACACCGATCCCGGCCATCAGACCGATCCCCAGAATCGTGAATGCAAAATGAAAGCGACCCATCGACGCGAGCATCCAGCCGCCGCCGAAGAGCAGACCGCCGACCACCGCGCAGCGACGTGGGCCGATTTTTGGCAGCAGGGTGCCGGTCACGATCATCGTGGCCGGAAATGCGAAATAGAACATCGAGAAGGGAAGCTGAGCCGTGCCCTGAAGGATGGCGGTGACCTGCTTGAGCGGCAGCACGAAGACCGACCAGGCATAGGTGGCGCCCAGGCACATCTGCATGACGACGGCGGCAGCCAGAATCCGATAACGTTTCACAGCCGGAGCCTTTCTTCTATCGAGAGGTTTCCGCCATTTCGTCAAACCGGCATTTGAGAATCAGCGAATCGCCGTCAAAGGCAGTTTTGACTTTATAGGGAAGGGTCTTGAAGAGGGCGACCATGGCTTTGTTCTGGGGGGAGGTATAGGCCACCAGTCCGGAAATACCGTTTTCGCGGGCTGCCCTGGCCAGTTTGCGGATGAACAGCTTTCCCAGTCCCTTGCCCTGGTATTCCTTGGATATGGAAAATGCCACCTCGGCAGTATTGCTGTCCAAAAGCAGCAGGTATTCGCCCACTCCTACCACCTTGCCGAAGCCGAATTCGCCCACCACGGCCACCAGGGTAAGATCCTTGATGTAGTCGATCTGTGAGCGTGTTTCCACATCGCTGCGGTCAAAACTGAGTTTCTCATGAAAAAAGCGCAGCTGCACGTCCTTTTTGTCCAGGCTGTAATAGTGCTCCTGAATCCGGCGCTCGTCCACCGGTTTTGACGGCCGGATGGTGATCTCCTCGCCGTCCCGCACGATCGTCTCTTCCAGGTGAATGGGATAGATGCCTTTGGTGGCCTCGCCAAGCCGGCGTTCGCTGCCGATCAGCTTGGCTTCCTTGGCGGCGCTGAACAGCTGGTCCCGATGGTCGGGGTGGGCGATACCGATTAAAGCTAGCACCCGTTCCTGAAGGCTTTTGCCGAAGAGGTTTACTGCGCCGTATTCGGTGACGACGTAGTGAACGTCTCCCCGGGGAACGACCACGGCAGTGCTGTTCAAGGCCGGAACGATATTGCTGCGCTCGCCATTCTGGGAGGTGGAGTAGAGCATGAGAATGGATTTTCCCCCCTTGGACCGTTTGGCGCCCCTGACAAAATCGGGGATGCCGGAAACGCCGGCGAAAAAGGTGTGCTCGGAGGCCTCGGCCGCCACCTGGCCGGTGAGGTCGATGGTGTGGGCCACGTTCATGGAAATCATGCGGTTGTGCTGGGCGATGACAAAGGGGTCGTTGACGTAGTCCGACGGCCGGAAGTCAACCCCCGGATTGTCGTGGAGAAACTCATACAGGTTCTGGCTGCCGATGGCGCAGGAAGCTACCAGCTTGCCTTCATTGAGCCCTTTCTTGCGGTTGGTCATCACTCCCGAGGCATACAGGTGCATCACGTCATCGGTAATGTACTGGGAGTGAAATCCCAGATCGTTCTTGTCGGCCAGGGCCTTGACTGTTGCCTGGGAGGCGGCGTCCAGTCCGATCTGGAGCGTGGATCCGTCATCCACGAAGCGGGCGATGTGCTTGCCGATCCATTCGGCCGCGCCGGATCGCTTGCGCAGGTTGATGGACAAAATGGGTTCTTCGTGTTCGACCAGCACATGGACGTTGTTGACGTGAATGAAGCTCTGTCCCATGGTGCGGGGCATTTTGGGGTTCACCTGGGCGATCACCAGGTCGGCGCTCTGGGCGGCTGCCAAGGTTACGTCCACGGACACGCCCAGGCTCATCCAGCCGAAATCGTCGGGCGGCGACACCTGGATCAGGGCCACGTGAATGGGCAGTTTCCGTGAGAGGAACAGACCGGGCACCTCGGACATGTTGATGGGCGTAATGAAACGCATGTAACGGGCGATGGCTTCCGTGTCCGCCGATCCCAGATAGATAGTCCGAATGTTGAGGCTGTGGTCACGGGTCTTGTCGGCGATTTCGGACAAAGAGGTGGTCTCGCGGCTCATCAGTCGGATGACTTCCAGGCCGCTGATCTTGACGGCGGCAGCCGACAGGGCGCGGACCAGCGCCTGGGGTTCTCCGCTGGCGCTGCCGATGAATACCCGTGTGCCGGGGCGGATCATGGCGATGGCCGCCTCGGCGGTTCGCTGTCTTTCCACATAACTGTCAGCCCAGTATAATGACCGTGTCATTGCCTGCCTCCTTCGTTGGGGTGGATGGTCCGGACGGGCCCGGTCGTTCATGCGCTTATAAACCGATCTGGATTCCAGCGCAATTGGGGCGCGGTCGCTGTCGCGGTCCCATCGCCGCCTATTGCGGCTTTTCGAGAATGAACCGGCAATCCGCCACGGTGACGCCTTGGCCCTCGGGGTGGACCAGCAGCGGGTTGATGTCCAGCTCCTTGATCTCCGGGTGGTCCTTCACCAGGTCGGACAGCCCAACCAGCATTCGTTCGATGATTCCGATATCGGCCTTCGGCGCTCCGCGGTATCCGGAAAGCAGCTTGTGTCCCTTGATGCTGCGAACCATGTTCCGCGCGCCATTGCGCGTCAGCGGGGCCAGCCGGAAGGCCACGTCCTGGAACACTTCCACGAAAATGCCGCCGATCCCGAACATGATCAACGGGCCGAAAATGGGGTAGCGCGTCATGCCCAGAATCACCTCGTGGCCCTTGGGGGCCAGTCGCTGAATCAGCACCCCTTTGATCTGGGCGTCCGGGTTGAATTGTTTCGCATTGGCCACAATGCTGGAATAGGCGGCGGTCACCGCCCCGCGGCTGTCGGGCCCCACAATGACTCCGCCGGCGTCGGACTTGTGGATGATCTGGGGTGATACGATTTTCATCACCACGGGATAGCCCATCCTGTCGGCTGCATCCCCTGCCTCGTCCGCGCTGGCGGCCAGCACCGTGGGGAGCACGTTGAAGCCGTAGCAGCCCAGCAGTTCGGTGCCGCCGATTTCCCCCATGTGGGTGTTGCCCTGATTCATGGCGTCGGCAATGATTTCACGGGCACGCGTTTTGTCGTGCCTGACGGTGAAGGGCGCCAGCTGCTGGCGGTTGAGCCAGCGGGAATAGCGGTAAAGGGCCCCGAAGGTCTTGGCCGCGCTCTCGGGGAATCGATACACGGGAACGCCGCTTTCCTGCAGGTGTTTCACGCCGGCGGACACGTCGATAATACCCATGAAGCAGCACAGGATCGGTTTGTGGGAACGCCTGGCAATGCGTACGATGGCCTCGGCCGTGCCGATGGCGTTGGTCATGCTCTGGGGGGTGAGGATAACCAGGGCGCCGTCCACGCCTTCGTCCTTGATGACCGCGGAAAGGGCATTTTCGTACCGGTCCTGAGTCGCGTCGCCGATGACGTCCACCGGGTTGTTCACATTGGCGGTCAAGGGCAGGTGGCTTTTGAGCACCTCAATGGTGTCCGGGCTGAATCGGGCCAGCTCCAGACCCGAAGAGACGGTCATGTCCGTGGCGACGATGCCCGGCCCACCGGCATTGGTAACGATGGCGACGCGGTTGCCTAAAGGCACTTTGCGCCGCATTTTGCCCAGGGCGCTTTCATTTTTATAGGCAAAAGCAATCCCGAAATCGAACAATTCGTTGATCGAGTCGACGCGGATGATGCCGCTCTGGGTAAATATGGCATCGTAAACCGCTTCGCTGCCTGCCAGCGACCCGGTGTGGGATGCGGCCGCCTGGGCGCCGGCATGGGTTCGGCCGGATTTGATGGCCAGCACCGGGGTGGGCCGGTCGCCGCCGGTGATCTCTTTGACCGCCTCGATGAACTCCGGCCCCCGTTGCAGCTCTTCGATATAGAGCATGATCACCTCGGTTTGCGGGTCGGCGTGAAAATAGCGCAGCAGATCCAGTTCATCCACATCGGCCTTGTTGCCGATGGATACGAATTTGGAGAACCCGAAATCTTTGTCGGCGGCAAAATCCAGCACCGCCGTGCACAGCGCCCCGCTCTGGGAGATGAAGGAGATATTGCCGGCCGTGGGCATACGGGCCGAAAAGCTGGCATTGAGCCGGATATCGGCGTTGGGATTGATCACCCCCAGGCAGTTGGGACCGACAACCCTTATCCCGGCTGTGCGGCACATGGCCACGATCCGTCGTTCGATCTCATGACCTTCGCCGCCGACTTCCTTGAATCCGGCGGAGACAATGACAATGGCCTTGACCCCCTTGGCGATCGCGTGCTCGATGGCCGTTTCCGCATGGACCGGGGGCAAGATGATGATGGCCAGGTCGATGGGGTCCGGAATATCCTGAATGTCCGGATAGGCGCGCACGCTGGCGATGGATTTGGATGTGGGGTTTACCGGGTAAAGGGTGCCGGTAAAGCCTCCTCTCAAAATGTTGACAAAGATATCGTGACCGACTTTTCCCGGACTGCTGGAGGCACCGACCACCGCCACGGATGACGGATTGAATAGCGCATCAAGACCTTCCATATATTCACACCTGCCTGCAAACGGGTTAGAAATTAAAAAAGGGATCGCGCCGGTTACAGGCCAAACGCACATCCCGATTCAATCGGCAATCATTTTTAAAACCGGCTGCGGTCATGTCTGGGCAGCCGCTTCAATTTACCTTTACCTGCTTTTTCAGGATCGATGCAACTCCCTTTTTGGCATTCATTGATCATCAGTGCTGAGCCATGAGGAATTCCGCACCTATTTAGGGGGTCGCAGTCACCTGAGGGACCATGTGTTCGGAAATGACCGGTTTCTGGTGGACCAGGTACCAGGTTTTAAATTGGTTGTACCATTAATATCGAGGGGAGGTGTCCACTGTCAAGCACAAAGCATCGAAGACCTTGAATTAACAATCCCTGCATGCTATTGTGTGTAAAATGAAGATTGTCGCTTCACGGGAAGACGGCATGCCCACCAGCCAAGGATAATTTGGTTAGACCATTGCCTCACTAGATTGACCCGTTGCAGACCTCTTCATGGCCATTGATTCCCGGCCCGCAGCAGGCTGATGTTCATTTGACGCGCATACCCTCATTCAATCCAACTGGAGTTTAACTTCGATCATGCCACCCAAACTTAAACCCATCAGGCCCAAGCGCATCTCCGACCAGGTGTTCGACCAGTTGCGGGAACTGATTTTCCGCGGTGAATTCAAAGCCGGCGAGAAAATCCTCACCGAGCGGGAACTCGCCGAGGCCTTCGGTGTCAGCCGCACCTCGGTTAGGGATGCCATCAACAAGCTGGTTGTCATGGGTCTGCTGGACCAGAAGCAGGGGCAGGGCACCTTTGTCCGATCGCCGGAATCCAAAGAGAAAAGTCTTCTGGCCACGATGGTGGAGAGTCAGGATGCCTCCATCGCCGACCTCCTGGAAGTCCGCATGGGACTGGAATGCAATGCCGCAGCCATGGCGGCCAGCAGGGCAGTGGAAAAGGATTTTCAGTTCATGGAGAAAAGCATCGAGGAGATGCAAAAGGAGGTCAAATCCGGGAGACTGGGCACGGAAGCCGATGCCTCCTTCCACATGGCCATCGCCTATGCAACGAACAATCCCCTCCAGGTCTTCATTATGAAGAACTTTTACGATTTTCTGTTCACCGGCATCAAGGTCAACCTGGAGGGCCTGTATAAAATACCGGGCAACATCGATACCATTTTGGAACAGCACACCCGGATTTACCAGGCCATCCGGGGGGGCGATCCGGACGCGGCCTTCCGAGCCATGAAACAACACATCGATTTTGTATATGATTTTTTTGAAGGGCAGGGGAGCTAGGGTTAGGGGGTCAAGGTTCAGCGTTTACAATCCGTTCGATCAGTCGGGCGAATATGGCAGCGGCAATCGTCGTTGGCAACCAAGGGGCCGTTTTTCAGCGGCCCCTTTTTTAGACTTGGTTTACCGACATAGGATTGATATTTATCCGAGCAGCTTTTCAAAGAAGTCATTCCCCTTGTCGTCCACCAGAATGAACGCCGGGAAATTTTTTACAGTGATCAGGTAAACCGCCTCCATGCCCAGTTCGGGGTATTCAAGCACCTCCACCGACGTGATGCACTCCTTGCCCAGGCGCGCGGCCGGCCCGCCGATGGAGCCCAGGTAGAACCCGCCGTATTTTTTACAGGACGCCGTCACCCCCTTGGAGCGGTTGCCCTTGGCCAGCATAACCATGGAAGCGCCCTGGGCCTGGAAGATCGGCACATAGGAATCCATGCGGCCGGCGGTGGTGGGTCCGAATGAACCGGACGGATAGCCGGCGGGCGTTTTGGCCGGCCCGGCGTAGTAAATGATGTGATCTTTCAGGTATTGGGGCAGACCCTGGCCACTGTCCAGGCGTTCCTTGAGCTTGGCATGGGCGATATCCCGGCCCACGATGATCTTGCCGGACAGGTTGAGGCGGGTGGCCACCGGATATCGGGTCAGAATGGCCCGGATGTCGTCCATGGGCTGGTCTAGATCGATGGCCACGGCATTATCGTCGGCGCTTCGTGGCTCGGGCAGAAAGCGCGCGGGATCGGTTTCCAGCTGTTCCAGGAAGATGCCCTCGGCGGTGATCTTGGCCTTGATGTTGCGGTCCGCGCTGCAGCTGACGCCGATGCCGATGGGGCAGGAGGCCCCGTGGCGCGGCAGGCGGACCACGCGAATGTCGTGGCAGAAGTACTTGCCGCCGAACTGGGCGCCGATGCCCAATTCCTGCGCCCTTACCAGGAGCGCTTCTTCCAGTTCCCGGTCCCGGAAACCATGGCCGGTCTGGCTGCCGGCAGTGGGCAGACTGTCCAGGTAGCCGGCCGAGGCCAGCTTCACCGTTTTCAGGTTGAACTCCGCCGACGTGCCCCCCACGACGAACGCCAGGTGGTAGGGCGGACAGGCGGCGGTTCCCAGTGTCTTCATTTTGGCCGTCAGAAAATCAACCAAGGTGCCCGGGTTGAGCACCGCCTTGGTTTCCTGAAACAGGTAGGTTTTGTTGGCCGAGCCGCCGCCTTTGGCAATGAACAGGAATTTATAGGCATCACCGCCGGTTGCGTATATCTCAACCTGGGCAGGCAGGTTGCACCCGGTGTTCTTCTCTTCATACATGGTCAGCGGTGCGTTCTGGGAATAGCGCAGATTGGTTCGGGTGTAGGCGTTGAACACACCTTTGGAAAGCGCTTTTTCATCGCTGAAGCCCGTCCACACCTGCTGACCCTTTTTCCCCATAATGATGGCGGTGCCGGTGTCCTGGCACATGGGAAATTCCATGTCGGCGGCGATCACGGCATTCTTGAGCATTTCCAGGGCCACGTATCGGTCGTTGGCCGAGCTCTCCGGATCATTGACGATTTTCTCAAGCTGGGCCAGGTGGGCCGGCCGCAGCAGGTGGGAAACATCCTTGAAGGCCGATTCGGCCAGCAACTCCAGCCCTTCAGGCGCGACCTTCAGCACGTTCTGCCCCTCGAACCGGGCGGTGGAGACGTGATCGGCCGTCAGCAGCCGGTATCGGGTGTCGTCCTCGCCCAGGGGCAGCAGCTCTTCATACCTGAATTCAACCATGATTTATCTCCTTATCCGCTTGGGGGTATGGGATATGACATTTGGCAGGGAGGTAAACTCAAGGACCCGCATCCCTGACATACTGGAAAAGATAGAAGGGGGTAAACTTAATGGGTGGCGTTGGATATTGTCAAGGCGTTTCGTGGAATGGGTATCAGCGGGCCAGCATGCGAGCCAGGTCACGATCCTTTTCCTGCCACAAGCTGTTGAGCCAGTCCTGGAATCCCCGTTTGAATTGCGGGTCCTGGAGGTAGTCCCCCATCATTTCGCCGTCGATGGGCAGGGTTTTGACCCTGACTTTGATCTCCTTGACGCGCCCGCAGACAAAATCCCAGAACGTGGCCGCACCCTGGGGATAGGCGATGGTTACGTCCACGATATGCTGAAGCTTGTCGCCCATGGCTGCCAGCACGAAAGCCATGCCGCCGGCCTTGGTGCGCAGCAGGTGCGTGTAGGGCGATCGCTGGCGGGAGTGCTTTTCCCGCGTGAACCGCGTACCTTCAACAAAGTTCATTACCGACACGGGAATATTCCTGAATTTATCGCAGGCCCGCTTGGTGATCTCCAGGTCTTTGCCGATCAGGTGGGGGTTCTTTTTGAGAAATTGCCTGGAGTAGCGCTTCATGAAAGGGAAGTCCAGCGCCCACCAGGCCTGTCCCAGAAACGGGAACCAGAACAGCTCTTTTTTCAGGAAAAACTTCAGGAAGGGGATCTTGCGGTAGAAAATAGTCTGGAGCACCAGGATGTCCACCCAGGACTGGTGGTTGGCCACCACCATGTACCAGCCTTTGGGGTTGAGATTGTCCAGGCCGCGTACATCCCATCGGATGCCGTTAAACAGCTTCTGGTTCAGGTTGTTCACCGCGATCCAGCCATTGGCGATGGCGGTCAGGATCCTGCGGCAACCGGTCTGGATCGGCTTGACGGGGAGCAGCAGTTTGAACAACGCCACGATAAAAATGGGAATACAGCAGACTACCGTATTAACGGTGTAGAACAGAAGCGAAAGTACGCCGCGTATCCCGTGAAATAACGATTTAAGCATAAGCATCCTTCAGTCCCGGCTCATAAAAAAAATCTCTGGATGTTCTTTTTAATTAAAATGAGCGGTGGTGACAAGAAGGACGCAAAGGCTTGACAAAAGTTTTACATTGATCGATCGCACCCATGTTTCAGACGGATTCCGTCGGTCAGTCTCGACCGGCGGTCCCAACCGGACAAGCCGTCTCGCATGCCCGGCAGTACTTGACTCTTTTTCCCACTTCCGCCTGCCCTATTAGGTCAACGGCCTCGGCATTGGCGATATCGATTTCCATTTGCCGGTTGCATTGTAACCGGTCGTATACCCCGGACCGTCCGGGAAGTTCACCCATGCCATATTCCTCGGCCGTATAGGCAGCCGTGGAAAAAGCTTGCTGGGGACAGGCGCTTCTGCAGGGCATGGGGCAGTTGCGGCAGGGATCGAAATCAATCGGACCGGCGGAAGGAAGGTCGGTGTCGATCAGCATGACCCGCAATCGCTGACGGGGTCCGTACGAAGGGGTAACCAGCAGATTGTTTTTTCCGATGCAGCCGAGTCCGGCGATCACGGCGCTGTCTTTCATGTACACGGCGCCATGCTCGATGTGATACGGCAGCCTGAAGGTTCGGATGTTGAGCGTCTGTTCAAGGTATTCGGCCAGTTTTTTTACCACCGACATGAGCAATCGGTTGCCCGCCGTGTTGCCGGGGCCAGGGCCGCTGACCCACCAGTCCAGTTCCGGATGTTCGGGTGGGTGGGCGATTGCAATCACGATGGCAGACCTCGCGCCTTCCGGCCATCGAACCACGCCCCGTTTGCGTCCTTTTACGGACATCGTCCCCACACCGTTGAACGCAGGCATGCGTTCACTCATCCGGTGCGACGGTGACGGCTTGATATCCGACACATTGGCAACGCCGGCAAGGTCTGCTCCGAAAGATTTGGATCGCTGGATGATTTCCCGGCTCAGGCGCGCCGCTGTCATACCGGCCATGATGACTCCTCGGATGTGTATGCATTCAGTTAACAAAAGGGTTTGGACCAGCCATATTCCCCGCGGACAGACGGGTGACCCTGCCATCGCTGCATGACCCTGAAGACCGTTTGTCCTGTCGGGTGTCAGCCCATTGGTTTCAGATGCCACCGGTAAAAGGGCGGTCAGTTGCCGAACATGGGACCGGATGGCCCCAGGTGGCAGGAGTAGCAGCCGAACCCCCGGCGGGTCAGGATGCTGAAGGGCTTTTTGCCGAGCGCATCGGCCATCAGGGGCACCAGGCGGTCCAGTTTCAGTCGAGTGGTGTCCGGATGCTTTTCAAATTCAGGCCCCAACAACAATTCCCCGCTGAGCCGGGGCAGGTGGGGGGTCGGCATCTGGAAATTCCCGGTTTTGGGCCCCTGGCCGTGACACAGGCTGCAGTCCACGCTGGCAAATCGTTCGGGGCGCCAGGTCTTGAACAGTTCAGCCGCGCGGGGCAACACCTCGCTTTTCATGTGGGCCTTGCGCTGGTCCACACTCATTTCGGCCCAGGTCAGGCGTTTGCCCTCGAGGCCGACAGGGCCCACGCGTTTGGGATAACATCCCCAGACGATCAGCACGGCAAGGGCCATGCATACACCAGGTCGCCAATTCGCCTCAATCATATTTTCTCCTTTGAAAAGGGTGAGGTGAAAAACTGAGCCGGCCGCAAGCCACTGTCCCTTTCCAGTCGCCACCCGCTTCGACCGTCAACCGATCGGTTTTTTTGGCCGGGTCGTCCGAACGATCACGAGTATGACGATCACGATGAAGCCGGTTACCACCAGCAGTTGAAAAAGACGGTAAAAGATGTGATCGACACGTTGGTCGGCAGCCGCATTGAATTGCTCGACGATATGGGTAAACAACGGCCAACTGGTTCGTTCAACGGTCAAGACCGTCTTGTTCAGGCTTTCCAGTGCGGCCTGCATCTTCTCGATGGCCGTGGTATAATCGTTGATGTCAAAGGGTTTGGACGGCGCTGCCGGATTCTTCGGTTCGAACCGGGAGACAAGCTGATCCACAGCGGCAACCAGTGCCTGGGCGGCCATTGCGGTCTGCTGTGCTTCCCGGATCAACCGCTCGGCATCGGTGGTTGTCTTTGCAAGACGGTCGAATGTGGTGTCAACACGGTCGAGCGTCCCTTGAACGTCTTTGTTGATCTGGCCGAGCATCGCGGCTTTGTCATCGACGGCCTCCATCACGGCGATGCGTTCGCGGGCGATCAGGTTGGCGGCGTCCGAAAGTGCCGCCGTGCGCTCCTTTGCCACCTGCCGGGGAAGTCCTTCGAGCAGGTCGGCGAATCGATCGGCCGTCGTCCTGAATCCGGAGATATCCTTGAAGAGCGTATCCATTTCGGGCTGCATGACCAGCTGTTTATAGACCAGTTCGGCCTGAAATCCGATGATCAACTGCATCTTGGTCAGGAGAAACATGGCTCTTTCAGAAGTCATGCGGACCTCGTCAACAGCTGCGGTCGCCTCTCTCACCGGGGCCAACAGACCGCCGGGTTTCTGGATTTCTCTCAAGTTCGGTTTCTTGCCGAGATCTCCGAAATCGCTGAAGCGGATATAATCCACCGCCACTTGACCCGGATTGTCCGAATACCAGTCGAGAATCAGGTCCCGGAATTCTTCCAGCTGAATTGGCGTCATCACTTTGGCTGCCAGACGCCACGCGTCCGCCTCCATCTTACTGAACGCATCCACCATGATCGTAGCCGGCATGCCAAATATCTGGGGGCGCCAGTAGTCTTCCCAGACCATCCGGTTCAAGGTCGCCATGACCACGATATCCAGCAAGGCCGGTCCCGGATGGGGACCGGCCGCAATCTCCGTGGCGGCGCTCAGCGAATAAACCTTTCTTGCCGACGCAATCAAGCGACCGTGGGGCGTTGGTATGGCTGCTTCGAAATTGAACGCAGCCTGGCCGATGGTGGCGATAAACCGATTGGCATAGCTGATTACCGCCGATTGGAGCTCTTCTTGTGACATCTGTTCGGCACTCAAGGCCTCTGCCGCTGCCGGCGGTTTTGACCCGGCAGCGGATACCTGGGATGACATGATTTCAAGTCCGGCCATGGTCAGCAATGAGAGAGAAAGGATTGCAGAGAAATTTATGAGCTTCATCTTAGAAAACCATTCTCCCTGGCCATTCTAATTGTCGGAAGGCTTTTCGTGAAAGTCGTCCAGCATACCGCATGGACGTTATGAAATCAATTTGGGACAGGCGCCTCAACCGACTGGCCGACCATTCCTCCGGGGCATAGGCGATTATTTTTTCAATCAGCCGGTTTAGTAAATGATGCGGCCGCATGCATCAACCATGAGAAAACCGGCAGGCACTTGGGGCATCAGGCGTTCCAGGTGGCTGGGTCGGATCGGGTCGGTCTTCTCAGTGGTCTTCTGATCCTGTCGGTTGTGCGCACGCTTCGACCGTAGGGATATCATTTGATTACCGGTCGCCCGCCAACACTGCCGCAAGCGATGGCAAATGCGCCTTCTATAACGGTAAACCCTTAACATTAAGCATGCTAACGGCGTGGTTGAGTATGATCGAATAAACAACGGCCATCGCTGATGCGCAACGATATACTGCAGAATGAAGCTATAGGGGCAGGCTACAATGGGCCTGGTAATTTTGCAAGATCGGTTTCACGGTTTTTCCGGGTCATCCGCATTTGTTCACTGCCAGCCTGAAAATTAATAATGCCGGTGTTTCTCCCGACCCGGTGACGGCTACCCGGCCAGCTGTTCGATCCCCGTGGCCGCGGCACCGGCTTCCAGGTTCACACTGACGCGAAGCGCCTTGAGCCCCTGGACACCGGGGAGATCTTCCAGGTCAACGGTTTGAAGGTCTCCTAACAGGTGCTCACGGCTTTGCAGGTAGTCGATGTGGCGCCGGATATCCCTGCCCTCCTTGGGGTGAGAATAGACGATGGCGATTTTGCCCGGCTGGGTGAGGCGTTCCCGGCCGCCCTTGACCATGGCTTTGTCCAGGCGGGACTTGATGATCTCATGTCGCACGTCATAGGCGCCGTCTACATCGAAGCGCTTTTCATCGTAGCGGAAGCGAATGGAAAGGGGCGCGTGGTTCACCAGAATCAGGTGGCAGACGTCCAGGGGGACTTTGAGCGCGGGCTGGATCTGCCGGGTATGCCAGGCCAGCCCGCAAGCGATCTTGAACTGCCACAGGGCCAGGTTTTTCTGGAAAAACGGATTGTGTTTCCCTTCCGGATGCATGGATGCCCCCAGATAGATGACGTAGTCGATGCCGTCGGTCTGGTGCTTTTCGAAATAGTGGGGGAAGATTTTCTGGACTTCGGCCTGCTCCCGTTCGACATAGCCCGAGAGCTGTTCGTTGAGCCTGGAGACACTCTCTTCAAACGCCTTGCGACGGCGATAGACGACGCCCATCACCGGATCTACCGCCTGGTTATACCCGTCGATGGCATGGCTGACGCCGGGGCCGATGGCCCGCAGTTCGGCGAAGCTGGGTTCGATCTCCTGCTGGAGAAAGGATGCGACCAGGGTTTCCTCCTCGGTGGAGAGGCCGGCCTTGATTCTGGCGATGCGTTTGTCGATTCGGTAGCTGAATTCGTCAATCAGCGGCCAGGATTTGACTTCGGCGGCGCGCTGCATGATGGTCCCTGCCAGGGTCAGCTGCTCGGTCAGGTCCGCCTGGATGCTATTCACCCGGGCTTCGGAAGAGCCCCGAATGTCTGACTGGCCGAACAAAGGGATTACCTCCTTGAAGATGATCGGTTCCATTTCGGATGGATGGCCCTGGCGCAACCGCTCCATGTGTTCCATGGCGGCATCGCGGAAGCGCCACTCCACGGATGGATGCACGGCGGTGCATTTTTCCTTGATCACCGACTGAACCTCATTGTTCATGTCCTCCAATCCCCGTTTCAGGGCCATGGAAAAAAGAGGGACGATGTGGCGCATTTTTTCGATGTCCACGGCGCCTAATCCATTGGGTATATTGGATTTGACCCAGAATGTGCCGATCGCTTCCCCGCCGAAATAGAGCGGCGCGATGAGCATGGATCGTACACCATGGTCGACGGCATCCTGTTCGGCCGGACACAGGTTCGGCTCCTTGCTCAGGTCGGGAATGCGCATGATCTCCTGGTGGTCGACGGCCCGCAGCCATACCGAGTCCTTCAGATCGTTCATGGGGATATGGCTGGAATTGGTGAAGAGGCAGTTGGCCGTGGATGTGTGTCCGTCGTTTAGGATCAGGACCTGGTCTCCCTGAACCGCTGCCAGGCTCGCTTTCAGTTCCGGCTGGCCGAACAAGGTGCGCAGGCGGCTCTGCAGGCGCTTGAAACCGTCGGCCGAAAAAATGGATTCCTGGTCGATCAGGTCGCGTTCCAGGGCTGATGTGATCTCGGATTCGGTAACGTCCACCGCGCGTACAACAGTGAAACCCCGGAAAATGAAGCCGCCGGGGGGCAGCAACGCGGTCAGCACCTCAGGGTTGGCTATATGCTCGATTACCTGCTCCCGCTGCTGCTCGGTCAATTCGCGTGGCTTGCCCACGGTTCCCACCTGAACGAATTGGAAGTCGGGGGTAATCTGGAAATGGCGCTCCAGGCCCGTCGCCGCATCGGTAACGATACGGATGAGGGGACTGTCCACACCCTGGTCGATTCCGTAGAGCCGCCTGAGAATCAGGTCGTAGGCGCGGATGGAGCGCTGAAAATCAAGAGTATTGTTTTCCCCTTTGAGTCGTCCGGCGATCTTGCCCCTGCCGTCGAAAAGAAGCGCACGGTAAGCCGGCGTGCAATAGATGGTGTCGTGTTGAAAGGGGGTGAATGCACCACTGATCTCCGTTTCCCAGGTGGACGAGGGAAAGGCCACGCTCATCAGCGGCGAAAGGATATCCGTGTGGCGGGCGGCCAGATCCGGCCGGTCGATATCGCCCCTCAACTCCGGTGTTTCCTGGACCCGTTTTTCAAAGACCTCGAACATTTCGGCCATATGCGGGCAGTTTGGCGATACCTTTTCGCGCCAGAATTCAAGCAGGGGATCGATGCTGAGGACGGTCCGAAAATCGTCTGCCGTGGAATGATTGGACATGCCTGCACTCCTTTCAACCGCCTTATGTGTCAAGGTGATGGGATCTATCCCGTTAGCCTCCCCGGCGGTTATTCGAATATAATAATCACCAATCATCCAAATGCCAATGTCGGTCAGTGGCAGGATCGCAAAAAGGAAAAGCGCCTGTTCCGAGGACCGCAGTCCGGGACAGGCGCTTATTGTGGGTTTGGCAGGAGGAGCAGACGGCTAGTGGTGGCCGTGGCCGCCCTTGCCATTGGTCGAGTCGATCACGGCTTTGATCACGCAATAGGTCATGCCGATACCGATGATGTTCAGGGCGTACCAGAGGCCGCCGTGAAATACGATGTGGCCCGCGTCCCAGATCCATTCAAAACTGAAAGGAAACATATTTTCTCCTCTTTAAGCGGCTAAGCGTTGGCCGGTTTCAGATCCGGTGCGGCGTCCGTGTGCGCTTCATCCGCCGTTGCCGTTTCTTCGTCGATGGGATTCAACTCTGCCTCCTGGGGAAAGATCGGCAGGTAGCGGTAGGAGATCATGATCAAAATGATCCCGTAGGCGACCGGCAGGATGGTCGTGGCCACTTCCTGCCAGCTGGGATAATACAGCGCCCAGGTGTCAAAGGGCATGATCGGTACGGCCATGACCTGCAGCACCATGACCCAGCGGTTCAGGGAAACGCCCATGACGCCTAAAAAGAAGGCGGTGACGCGCCAGGTGGGGTTCTTCCTCAACGGGGCGCTGATCAGGATGATGGCCGGCACCACACCGCCCAGGATGATCTCGGCAAAGAGGATCCAGTAGCCGTAAAAAGCGTTGCCGGTGTAGAAGTCGGCCAGGTTCTGGCCCAGTCCCGGCGCCGTGATATTGGCCCAGCGGGTCGTGTCGCAGATTTTGGCGATGGTATAGGTGAAGATCATCCAGCCGGAGATCTTGGCAAGCAGTTCGATCACGTTGTCTTTGACCAGCTTTTTGCGGGCCACCTTTTCGGTGATCCAGGTGATCAGCAGGGTGAAACAGGGGCCGTAGGCGGCGGCTGACCAGGTGAAGAGGAAGAAGGTCCAGGGCCAGATGAGCAGGCCTTCACGAAAGGCAAAGGGCCGCCCGAAAAGCACGCCGGCCACGCCGCCCAGTGAACCTTGATGAAAAAAGGAGAGGAACGCACCGGTGGCGGCGAAGACCGCCATGGTTTCATGCATGTTGTGGCTCAGGTTGTGAAAAAAGGGCACTTTATCCAGCTGGCGGTTTTCCAGAATCAGGGGAATGTACTCGATGGTCAGCACCGCGAAATAGCAGGATAGGCAGAAGGCCACCTCGGTGAGCATGGAGTGCACGTTGGCATGCCAGAAGATAAACCACCCGCGCAGGGGTTGGCCAATGTCGATGGCCAGGATCAGGAGCGCCGAGCTGTAGCAGATGAAACCGATGAGCACCGCATAGTTGATGATGTTTTTGAGCTCATCTTTGCCGATGATGTATTTGAGCAGGCCGCTGAAGAAGGCGCCGCCACCCAGGGCGATGACGGCCAGGTCCGCCCAGATCCACAGGGCGAAACCGTAATAGTCGTTCATGTTGGTCTGGTTCAGTCCCTTGAACCAGCATAGCAGCATGGCATACACGCCCCACGCAAGGACAGCACCCACAATGCCCAGTCCCAGAAGGAACTGCCACATGGGGCAACGCTTGACTCCTTTGGGTATTAACGCAGAATCCATAGGGTAAGTACTCCTTGATCTGTCAGGTTTGCCGTTCTTTGCTAAAAGCCGTTACCGCCAAGGTGGTATTAATGGTGCAGCTTGGCCACCTGCCCGGTCTTTTCGTGGGCGAGGTAGTTGTCTCCTGCCCGCCGGACCCATTCTCGGTCGGACAGATAGTAGACTTTGGTATTGGTGCCGGTTCGCTCGAGGAGCCGGAATGCCCTGGGGTTTCTGGAGCGGTTGCCGTTCTTGGGGTCCGGTTGGACGATCTGGTGGACCCGGTGCTCCGGATTGTTCAGGTCGCCGAAAACGATGGCACCGGCCGGGCACGCCTGGGTGCAGGCGGTCTGGTAGGCTTCTTCGGGCACGCGACGTTCTCCGTCAAGATAGGCTTTGTTCTTGGCCAACTGGTAGCGATGGAAGCAGAAACTGCATTTTTCCACTACACCGCGCATGCGCGGGGAGACGTTGGGGCTCAGGTATTTCTCCATGCCGTCCGGCCAGACCGGATCCCACCAGTTAAAGTAGCGGGCATGATAGGGGCAGGCACCCATGCAGTACCTGCAGCCGAAGCAGCGGGTAACGATCTGGCTGACGATACCGGTCTCCCGGCTGTAGTCGGTAGCGGTTGCCGGGCAGACCGACACGCACGGGCTGTGGCCCCCATGGCCTTCACAATGCTGGCACGGCCGCGGCAGGTAACAGACGTCCGTATCCGGGAATGGTTTGTCATTGCTCAGTTTGAAAATTCGCATCCAGGTGATGCTGACCAGTTTATCTGACTCATCTTCTTTAAACGGTATGTTGTTCTCGGACATGCAGGCAACCATGCAGGCGCCGCAACCGGTGCATTTGTCAAGATCGATGGCCATTCCGTATTTCATTGGGGTGCCGTGTGTCTGCGCTTGTTTCATCAGAACCTCGTGTCAGGTGGGTTAGGCTTTAACCAGCATCGCCCGGATTCCCCAGGCTGCATCGAAACCGGTCGACGGGTCCTCGACCGGGCCGATGAGTTCGTTGACGTTGACTCCCTTGCCTGCCAGGTAACCGTCGTAGGCGGTATGTCCCAGTCCCCTGGCCATGGCCAACACACCGGGCTGGAGGCCGTCGAAGAGGTGGACGCGTACCTGGGCTTCACCCCGGGGGGTGGTCAGCGTGGCCCGGTCACCCTCGCCGAGGCCGACCGCACGGGCGGTTTGCGGATTGATTTCGACGAACCCATCCGTACCCTTGATGACGGTGTCGGCAACGGCCTTGATCATGAAGGGGGCTTCGCCGACATATCCGCTGGTGAGCTTGATGGAGTCATAGGGCACCAGCAGCAGCGGGAAGCGGTTTACATCGCCTTCGGCCTGAACGGCCGGTGAATCCATCCCGGCCAGTTGAATCCTGTCGGCAACGGGGTCGGTATCGGCCTGCACCCATACACCCGTTTCCATCAGGGCGTCCCATTTTTCCGCCAGCGTCTCCTCCAGGCAGGTTTCGTAGTCATCCCAGAGGAACGCGTCGGCGATGGATCCGCCCATGGCCTTGGCGGTCAGGATCAGGACTTCGCCCAAATGGCGCGTGTTGAACTGGGGAGACACCACCGGTTTGCTCAAGCCAATCATCTGCTGGGCAAGCCCGGCACCCACCGGGACATCCTCGTAACGCTCCAGGTAGACGTGATCGGGCAGCAGCAGATCGGCCATGGCGGCTGTCTCATCCTGAAATGAAGAGAAACTGACAATGAACGGGATGCGGGCGAAGGCCGCCTTCACGCGTTGCGAGTCGGGCAGGTCGTGGCAGGGATTGGCGCCGGCCACCAGCAAGACCTGCACGGGATATGGCCCGCCGCCGTTGACGCTGTCGGCCAGCCGGTTGGTCAGGTATCGTGCGTCGGCGTATTTAGCTGCACCAGCCCCGTCTATCCGCGGCTGCTCGAGGCCGGCGGCGGCCAGGCTGTCGGTGGCCACATCGGGCCACTGGATGTAATCCGCTTCCGGGATAGCCCACATGCCGCCTTCCCGGTTGATGTTTCCCGTCAGGGCGTTGAGCAGGTAAACCGCGGCGGTTTCCCGCAGGCTTCCCGCCACCAGCCCCTTGCCGCGTCCGCACAGGGCCAGTGGCCGGTCGGCACCGGCAAAACCCTTGGCCAGGTCGAGGATCACCCCGGCAGGGACACCAGTCGTCTGCGACACGCTTTCCGTTGCGTAGGTGGCCAGCAGGTCGCTTTTCCAACGGCCCAACCCGGCGACCGCGCCGGTGTCCAGCTTGTCTCCCTCGACCAAAATGGCGGCAATTCCAAGCGCCAGGTCAGCTTCGGTGCCCGGGTTGATCGGGATCCATCGGGTGGCCTTGGCCGCACTGTTGGACAGGCGCGGCTCCACCTGGACGACGGTGATGTTTTTTTCTCTCCAGAGGCTGGCGGCCTTGAACATGCGCACCGGAGATCCCCAGCCGTCCACGAAACCGCTGCCGAAGCTGAGAATATAGTCGGCATTCTCCACATCGAAACCGGTTCTGCCGTCACCGCCGAAAAGGGCCTTTACGGCCAATTCATCAACGTCGCGCTGGGACGGGGTGCGCATAAAATTGGGGGATCCATAGGCCGTCATGAACCGCTGGATCAATGCCGGCACCGTGCCGCTGTCCGATCCGGCGAGGGCGGCAACGGTATGGGCTTCGCCCTTGTCGCGGATGCCGGCCAGTTTTTCGGCCAGGATGGCGACGGCTTCATCCCAGGAAATTTTCTGCCATTTGCCTTCGCCCCGTTCGCCGATGCGTTTCATGGGCGATTTGATTCGGGTGGGGCCATAGAGCATCTGGAGCCCGGAAAGCCCCAGGATGCAGATGCTGCCGTCGTTGACGGGGTGACCCGCCTGGCCCTCGATTTTAACGGCGCGGTTGTCGACTTTGCGAACGGAGATGCCGCACCCGCCCGGGCACAGGGAACAGGTTGAGTCTTCGTAGACCACCTCTCCGTCCGGTGGGACCGGCGTCCAGGGCCACATTTGCGACCAGATGGAGGAGTCATCCATCAGTTTCCACGGCAATGGCGACAGGGCTGTGCCCGCTGCGCCGCCGATCACGAACGACAAGAAACTTCTTCGGTCAACTTTCATCGATTATCCCTCACCTTATCCAAATCAGAAGCTGAAATCGTTTTCCGGGGCATGGTTCCATTATTTGTGACAGACAAAACAGGCATCGCGTTCGGTCTGGACGCTGGAGGTGTGAATCATGCCCGCCTCCTTATGGCATTGGGCACAGTCATCCATCTTCATGCGGTCCCAGCTGTTCTTCTTGAGTCCGGCGATGTTTTTCCCCCAGATATCCCGGCTGTAGCCGGTGAGCCGATTGTATTCGTAGGGGCGGGATACCTCCGAATCGCCGATATGACCGTGGCAGACCACACAGTCCATTTTGGCGCCGATCACGTGGGCGGCATGCGAAAAGAACACGCAGTCCGGCTGGCGGGAATAGGAGAGCCAGGGCACTTCGCGCTCCTTGGCCACGTATTGCTCGACGAACATGGCTTCGTCTTCGGTATCGCCCATGGGCTCTTCATGGCATTCCACGCATTGGGCAAGCTTGGGAATGCCGGAAAAGCTGCCGTCTTCTCTGAAGTAATGGCAGCCTTCGCATCCCTCACCGACCTCTTCGACGTGCAAGGCGTGGTTGAAGTTCAGGGGTTGCTGTTTCTGGGAATATAGAAGCTTGGGAAAGATGACCCACCCCAACACCATGCTGGCTGCAAAACCGATGATGAAGAACAGGATGATAAAACCGCCGGCACCGCCCTCCTTGCCGTCGCTGCCAGGTGCCGCATGATCATCCATCTCCGCTTTGGCTTTTTCGTCTAAGGTGCTCATGGAATCTCCGTCAACCGCTGTGTGATGATTTCTGCTGTGAAACCGACCGTTCCTGAAACCCCGGTGCCGGCCGCCGCATTTAGCGACAGCCCAAGCGGTTCTGGTTTCGAACGCGCCGGCGTCGTTACCGATGGTTTCATATCCATATAATTCAGGCGGGATGCAATCCCGCCTTCGGGTGTAAAAAACACGGGAGGTGGAGCTTGCGACTTTCTATCGGCAGTCGGTCGTTTTGTCAAGAAAAAATCCTTGAAAACAGGCCGTTGACCGAACTCCGCCGGCCTGACGCAAACAGGGGCGCAGTGCCGATTTGCCGGCGTGTGAACCGCCTGGTCGGCCTGTCCGGGAACCCCCGTGGCGCATATCCGTGCCGCAGCCCATCGGTGGGTTGATGCCCTAAGAACGGACTTGACATGTGGGCTTCAAATATTATTTTCTCCCAGTTTTTGCAGGCCGCTTTTTAGGCAGCCGGGTGAGCATGTCAGGTCTGATCAGGCTTGGCACAACCCTGCAGCGCATCGCGCCGGTCACCCCTTCGCTGGGCCTTCACCGTCTGGTAACGCCGGAGGGGGCAACCGGGGCGACAGGGTGTTGCCTTTTTGAACCGCGATAGCGAGCGCCCTGCCCACCGCTTGCCCGTGGGGTTGGCGAGCGAACAGGAAAACGATTATCATCTTTACCGTGTTGCGCAGCACTGCCGCTGCCGGCAGAACATTCCCCACAGCTTGCCGTGGGGAGGGTTCAATCCGTCAATCCGAAGGCCAAGGAGACCGCATATCCATGATAGAAGTAAGGCATCTGACCAAGCAGTTCGGCAGTCATCTGGCGGTGAACGACATCACCTTTACCGCCCGGAAGGGGGAAATCCTGGGCTTCTTAGGCCCCAACGGTGCAGGAAAGTCCACCACCATGCGGATGATCACCGGTTTTTTTCCGCCGACCAGCGGAACGGTGATCGTCGGTGACCACGACATTTTGACCCAATCCATCGCCGCCCGCAAAAAGATCGGATACCTGCCTGAGAACGCACCGGTATATCCGGATATGACGGTCAACCGGTATCTGGATTTCTGTGCCGAGATCCGTGGATTCGGGGGTGCAGCCAAGACCCGCCGGGTGGGTGAGACCCTGGAGCGATGTTTCCTTGCCAATGTGCGTCACCAGGCGGTGAACACATTATCCAAGGGCTACAAGCAGCGGGTCTGCTTTGCCCAGAGCATCCTGCATGACCCCGAATACCTGATTCTCGACGAACCCACCGACGGGCTGGACCCCAACCAGAAGCACGAAGTGCGCCTCATGATCCGGGAAATGAGCGCCACCAAGGCCATCATCTTTTCCACCCATATCCTCGACGAAGTCGATGCGGTCTGCAGCCGGGCCATCATCATTGCCGACGGAAAGGTGGTCGCCGACGACACGCCCGACGGCCTCAGGCGACGATCCCGTTCCCACGGATCCGTTGTCCTGACCGTCACGGGCTCGGCCACGGATGGCATACAGAAGCGAATTGCGGAACTGGACGGGGTGGCATCGGTTTCGGTTGTGCAATCCGATGGCGAGCGGACGACGTTGCGCATTTTTCCTGATGATCCGGATGTGCCCGTTGCCGACCGGGTGATCGCCACGGCAAATCAGGACGGGGGGCGCATCGCCGCCGTGTTCGTCGAGCAGGGACGGCTGGACGATGTGTTTCGTGAAATTACCACCGGCAACTGATCCCGATGCCTTCACTGCCGGCGCGCATCGTCCCGGAAGAAAACGGGCACTGGCTGTCGTGCATGACGGATTGACCTTCCTTGAGCAGCAAGACACTTAAATTGAATGGAGTGGGCCATGCAAAGCGGTAATTTTTTGAGAAACATATGGATTATCATGAAGCGCGAGTTTGCCGGATACTTCGGTTCCCCGGTGGCCTATGTCTTCATCGTGATCTTTCTTCTCCTGACTGGTTTCTTCACCTTTTACATCAGCAATTTTTTCGAAGCGGGGCAGGCCGACCTGAAAGGCTTCTTCCAGTGGCACCCCTGGTTGTTCATGTTTCTGGTGCCGGCCGTTGCCATGCGGCTGTGGGCCGAGGAGCGCCGGCTGGGAACGATCGAACTGCTCCTGACCCTGCCGGTGACCGTTACCGACGTGGTCCTGGGGAAATTCCTGGCCGCCTGGTGTTTTATCGGTATCGCGCTGGCCCTGACCTTTCCGTTGGTCCTGACCACCATGTATCTGGGCAATCCGGATCTGGGAGTGATTTTTTGTGCCTACCTGGGTTCATTTCTCATGGCCGGCACCTTTTTGAGTGTGGGCAGCATGACTTCGGCCCTCACTCGCAGCCAGGTGGTCAGCTTCATTTTGGCTGTGGTGGCCTGCCTGTTTCTCATCCTTGCCGGTTTTGCGCCGGTGACAGCCGTGCTGTCGGGGTGGGCGCCGATGTGGCTGGTGGACCTGGTCTCCTCGACCAGCGTGCTATCCCACTTTGCCTCCATTGCCAGGGGCGTGCTGGACGTGAGGGATCTGCTTTACTACCTGTCGGTGATGGTCTTCATGATCTTTGTCAACGGCGTTATCCTGCAAAACAGGGAATCGGCATAAAGGAGGCCAAGAGTCCATGATTGATGGAAAAAGACGCATTGGAAAAACCGCATTCTCGGCCGGCAGCGCCATGCTGGTGCTCGTCATCGTGGTGCTGGTGAACATACTGTTGTCCCGTACCACGTTGCGCTGGGATGCCACCGAGGACAATCTGTACTCGTTGTCTCAGGGCACCCGGACCATCCTTGCCGACCTGGACCAGGAGGTGGTGGTCAAGGTGTTCTATAGCAAGCACGTGGTCAACATCCCCAACCATATCAAGACGTTTGCCCAGCGGGTGATCGATTTTCTTTCCGAGTACGAACAATACGGAAAGGGCCGCATCTCGGTTGAAATATACGACCCCAAACCCGATTCCGAAGAAGAAGAGTGGGCCATCAAATACGGCATGAAAGGCATCAGCCTGCCGACCGGTGAGCAGGTATACCTGGGGCTGGTTGCCCTTGCCGCGGACCAGGAGGCGGCCATCGCCTTTATCGATCCCACCCAGGAAACGCGCCTGGAATATGACTTGACGCGCATCATCGCCCGGGTGCAGACGGCGGATCGTATGAAGATCGCCGTGTTCAGCAGCCTGCCGGTATTCGGCCAGGCTTCCATGAACATGGGAATGGCCGGGCCCCGTCCCGGCTCGGAGCCCTGGTTTTTCATCCAGGAGCTGGAAAAGACCTACGACCTGGTCACCGTGCAGCCCGATGCCGACCACATCGATCCGGCTGCCAAACTGCTGGTGCTGTTTCATCCCAGAAACATGTCCGAGATGCTGGAATATGCCGTGGACCAATACATCATGGGCGGCGGCAATGCCATTGTTTTTGCCGATCCGCTCTCACTGATGGACGATCCGCGCATGGGACCCGGTGGGTCCATCCCTGAAAGGTTGTTCAAAGCCTGGGGGATCACCATCGAACCGGGAAAGGCCGTTGCCGACTACACCTACGCCACGCGACTGAGGAACCGCAACAACCAGGCGGAGACCAATCCGCTGTGGCTCTCCGCATCAGCCGGCGCATTTCCCGCGGACAACCTGATCACCGCCAACCTGGAATCCATGCTGCTGCCGGTCGCCGGTGCCATCGAGCCCCAGGCGGACAGCCCCTATACCGTCGAGCCTTTAGTCCAAACGTCCACCAACAACCAGATGGTGGACGCCTTCGCCCACAGTATGGATGTGGAGGCTCTGCGGCGGGATTTCAAGCCGTCGGGGAAGGTGCGCAATCTGGCCGTGCGCATATCGGGTACGTTTAAAACTGCCTTCCCGGACGGACGACCGGACCCCGGACCCGACGCCGGCGAAACAGCGTCGGCGTCGGACGCCACGGATAAGGCGGAATCGCTGAAGGAAGGCAAGGCACCCTCGGTCATCGTCGTGGTGGCGGACAGCGATCTGCTGTACGACGGCTATTACCTGAGTCAACAGAACCTGCTGGGTTTCACGATTTCCAACATCTTCAACGACAACCTGAATTTCATGCTCAACACCAGCGAAATGCTGACCGGCAATCCCGCCCTGATCAGCATCCGTTCCCGGGGAACGTTCGAACGGCCATTTACACGGGTGCAGGAATTGGAGCGCAAGGCCCAGGACCGCTGGTTGGACCAGGAGCAGGCCCTGGTTCGCCAGGTGGAGGAAACCAACCAGAAGCTTCGCATGCTCGAGCAGCAAAAAGATGCCGCCCAGCGTGCGATCCTCAGCGAGGAGCAGGAGCAGGAGATCGCGCGCTTCCAGGAAGAAAAACTCAAGATCAGCAAAGAACTCAAAACGGTCCGGCGCAACCTGCGTGCTGAAATTGAACAGCTGGGGGTCACGGTCAAGTTCGTCAATATTTTCCTCGTTCCGCTGCTCATCGGCATCGGTGGGATCATTTACGCAATCACCCGAAGAAGAAAGGCATAGTTGATGAAGGGCAAGACATTTCTGATACTGCTGGTGGCCGCAGGCCTTCTGCTGGCCCTCTGGTTTTTCCGTGTCGGGAAGGACGAGCACACCGGCCAGGTGAAAATGGGAGACAAGCTGTTTGCCGACCTGCCGGTGAACGCGGTGACGACCGTGACCATCGCCGATTCTGAGAATAAGGTGGTCCTGATCAAGGGCGACAAGGTGTGGCAGGTCGAAGGGCGCAACGGTTATCCGGCCGATTTCGATGAACTCAGAGAGTTGGTGGTCAAGCTCTCCCGCTTGAAAATCGGCCGCAGTTTTCCCGCTTCGGCGGAAAGCCTGGCCCGCCTGTCGTTGATGGCCCCCTCCTCCCCGGACACCTCGTCCACAGGCAAGCAGATCACGTTGAGAGGCGCATCGGGAGAGATCCTCGCCGATGTCCTCCTGGGCGAAAGCCGCCAGACCGATAGCGGGGAGGGCGGCGGGCAGTACCTGAAAAAGGTCGATGCCGACACCGTTTTTCTCGTGGATGGCAGTTTCCGGTTCCTGAAAACGGCACCGGCCGAGTGGTTGAAAAAAGAGATACTGAATATCAACGCCGAGGAGGTGAAATCGGTCGCCTGCTATGCCGGCGATGCCCGCACGCCGGTTTATACCCTGTTGCGGCCGGAGCGGGGAGAAACGGCCAGAATGACGCCCGTCCCCCCGGGAAGGACCGCCGATCAGGCCAAAATTGACCAGGTTCTCGAGGCCCTGGCGCCCCTGACGCTGGATGACGTACAGGCCGCCGACGGAAAGCCGCCGGTGGTGGAATCTGGGCAGGCCCGCCTGGTCTACCACCTTTATGACGGCCGGCAGATTTCCATTTATCCCCAATCCGACGACAAGGAGCGCTTCACCCTCAGGGTGACGGCCGAGGACTCAATTGCGGATACGCCGGCTGCCGATGAACCCGCATCGCAGCCTGCGGATGAAAAAACACCAGCGGAGACCACCGAGCCAGCTCCGGAAACAGCCCGGCAACTCAACGAGGCGTTGAGCCCATGGACCTTCTCGATCAAGAAGTGGCAGTTCGACAGCTTCATCACCGAGCCGCTGTCGCTGCTGGAGGAAGTCAAGAAGGATGCTGACGGGACCTCTTGATGAAGGAGGCCGGCAGACCGAGATCCGAGGGCAGAAGATGGAGAGGATTGGGAAAGCTAGTATCGGGGCATTGAGGAATTGAAGCCGCGGCTGCAACCGCGGGCATGTGTAATCAATGCAAACGGCCGGGTGGGCCACCCGGCCGTTTGCTTTCCGAGGAATCGGCCAATCATCAGCAGCGGCATGTCTGTATCACTCAATTATTAAATCTGCCACCTACAGACTTTCACCTTCAGCTCTATGACTTCGGTCTGGGTTGAATGATCATCGCCGATGCCCGCTTGTCGGTCAGGTAGGCGGCGGCCAGCGCGGCCAGTTCCCCGGCGGTCACCGAGGCATAATCTTCCTGAAAGCTTCTGGCCCATTCGAATTGCTGCGCGTGCCATTCCGATCCGGTCATCACGCTGTTGAGCCAATACCCGTTGGTCTGCCGCAGCTCTTTGATCGAGGTGAGAATCGGGTCCACCGCCCGCGCCAGTTCATCGGCCTTAATCCCGTTTTGGGCCAGATCGCCGGCAATGGCTTTGACTTCCGCCAGCACGGTGTCGGTTTGATCAGGGGCCACATTGACATACGCCTGAAATACGCCATAGCCCGTGTAGGCGCGACTGGCCCGGTTAAAGGCATAGGGAGAATAGGACGCCCCTAATTTTTCCCGTATCCGCTGCCTGAGTCGCTCGGAGAAAACATCGGCAAGAACGGACAGCCGTCGGGTCCGGCCGATGTCCCAGAAATCTCCTGTCTGCCAGGCGGCAACGACCATGGCCTTGGGAATCTGGGTGTCCACATCGATTCGCTTGACGGTTCCCGTCGGCAGATTGGGCAAATCGACCCTGGGGTTGCCGGGGTTAGGACCGCGCTTCGGCAGGGAACCCAAATAGCGCCGGGCCAGTTCGATGACTTCATTTTCATTGATGTCACCGACAACGGACAGTTCCAATGGGGCACTGGCCAACTGGGGTGCGATCCAATCCCGGATATCCGCCAACCGAATGGCCTGAATGTTCTCAAACGGCGGCATGCCGAAACGGCTGTCTCCACCGGCCAGAAAACGCAGCCCCTCGATTCTCATCATCCCTTCGATGGATCGGGTGTAGGTCTGATAATCCTGACTCAACCGTTCGCGGGCCAGAGTCAGGGCGTCATCGCGAAAACCCGGGTCCACCAGGTGGGCGTGGATCAACTGGAAAAGCAGCGGTACTTCAGCAGAGACAGTTTCCCCGAAAAAATTGAAATGCGTCTCGGTTATCCTGAAGTTCACGCGGGTGCTCTTACCGGCCAGGGCCCGCTCCAGTTGGTTGGTATCCATGGACCCCAGGCCGCTTTCGTTGACCGTCGCTTCGGCCAGCAGCGAAAGACCCGGAAGCGATTGGGGCTCCGCGGATGCACCATGTCCGAAAATCAGGTTGACCAGCACCTCGTTGGTCTTGTAATCGGTGCGCTTCACATTGACCCGGATGCCGTTGTCGAGTCGAATGCGGATGATGCCCAGGTCTTCCACGACTTCCCGGGAGGCGATCGCGCCGATAGGTTGCGGTTCCGGAAGATAGGGAAATGAGGCAACCGCCTGTGCCTCGGGCGGATCGACCACGGTTGCTGCGGATGCCAGGTAGACGTCGCGAATCAGCGATTCCGGTCTTTTCGGCGACGAACGTTTCAAATCGACGTTGCCGGTGATCAGGACCAGTCGGTGGGTATCGGTCCAATTCTCTTCGAATGCCTGGTGAACATCGGCCAGGGTAACGGATTCCACCAGGGGGGCCAGATTGGTTTTTTCCTGATCAGGGGACTGGATAACCCGGTCACCAGCGAGATCTCGCATAATGGCCCTGGCCAATGTCGTGCTGTTGCGGGTGGGTGCTTCCCTGACCGCGTTATCCAACATCTTCCGCGTGTCTTTTTTAACCCGTGCCAGTTCGGCTTCGGTAAATCCATACAGCCGGGCCCGTCGCACCTCCTGCTCCAGCAGTGCAAGGGTGCGCTGCCAGGTTTCAGTTCCGCTGTCTGCGGAGATTTCTGCATATCGGATGCGGTTCAGGTAGATGCCTGAACCAACGCTCGCAGCGGTAAAAGGCGCCCCCGGTGTCTTCTGTAGGGCATCCAGGCGGTTCTGAACGATCCGGTCGGCCATGCTTTCCACCATTTGCCGGCGCTTGCGGGCCAGAGAATCCGGAGTCTGGTCATGGGCGCGAATCACTTCTATGCTGACTGTCGTCGCTCCCACTTCGGGTTCGTAATGGTGAAAGATCTTCAGTCCCTTGTGGCTGATCGCGCCGATTGAGGGCGGGTCGGAGGCGGCCGCCCGGGGTGCCAATTCACCGAACTGGGCGTCGATCAACTGCTCAGCCAGGGGGGGGGTGAAGTCACCCACCATGACCAGTACCATATTGTCCGGCCGATACCATGTGTCATAAAAGTCTTTGAGCTGCGAGTGGTCCGCATTTTCGATTACTTCGGGTTTGCCGATGGGCAGCCGTTTGGAAACCAGCAGGTCAGGGAGCTCAAAACGCAGTGAAGCTTCAAACGTTCGGTAATCGGCTGAATCCCGGGAGCGCATTTCTGCGAGAATAACCCCGCTTTCCCGTCTGACTTCCGCTTCCAGCAACAGTGCGCCCGTGGCATAATCGTGCATGACCAGCAGGCCTTTTTTCAGGTTTTCCTCATCTCCCGACGGCAGGATGATGTCGTAAACGGTTTCGTCGAAGCCCGTATGCGCGTTGGCGTCGTTGCCGAACTGCATGCCGATGCTCTGAAAATAACGGACCAGTTCACCAGGGGGAAAATGGGTCGATCCATTGAACAGCATGTGTTCGAGAAAATGGGCGAGTCCCCGCTGTTCTTCCGTTTCATTTAAACTGCCGGCACGGATGAAAAGGTGAACGCTGACCCGGTCTTCCGGGCGATGGTTTTCCATGAGTACATATTGAAACCCGTTGGCAAGCCTGCCGAAGGTGACAGCGGGGTCGGGTGCCAGATCGCTTTTTTCATGGGGCCATGCCGGATATGGCTGATCCCGGTTTGCCTTCAGTTCCGCAACGGCGGGCCACGTCGACCCTGTCGATGCGGAAAGACCCATATTGGGGAACGGACCGACCCATCCCATCATCAGCAGTGCCAGCGCCATGGCTATCGTGGTCAGCCGTGAACTTGCTTGTTTTATCCCGTTATCGTGGACGTGATTCATTTGCTTCCCTTATTGGTTGTTCGCTTAAAGCCAAGAGCCTGCTCCAAAAACAGCATCCAGATAATAATACAGCGCAAGAGAAAGGCAATGCGTGAAACCAGGGTCGGATGCGGATGGCTCCGCGGGTATTGATCCGCAAACAGGCACGCAGCTCGTCTTTTTTCCTGTCTGCTGCATTGCCTTCACGGCATGTTTATAGACGTGCACCGGCACATGTGGTGGGTGTTGGTAAAAAAACAGGCGTTATCCGCTGGATATTTAACCTACCGATCCAGGGAAAGAGAAAAGCCTTCTGGGTCCATTGCTGTAAATGGAACAACCGGAAGGCTTTTTCTATACCGATACGGGCGAATTGTCGTTCGAACCGTTTTCGATGGCTGTCTATTTTTTCTTTTTGACGTAAAGGCCGCGTGATAGGGTCTCGATTTTGCCTTTTTGGGTCAGTTTATACAATGCATTGCTCACCTGGCGGGCTTCAAGGCCAGCTCTTTTCTTCAGCCGCTCAACAGTGATTCCACTCCGGCTTCTGCTGATCATCCCGAAGATGCTGTCGAGCATGGTTTGCCCGCCCGCGGCAACAGGTGCTTTTGCCTTAGCTTTCGCTGCTGCCGGTACTGCTTTTTTTGCGGCCTTTTTTTTTGCTGCTTTCTTCTTGGGTGCCGCTTTGACCTTCTTAGCCGCCGCTTTGGCCTTTTTGGCAGGTGCTTTTGCTTTCTTGGCTGCTTGCGCTTTTTTCGCCGGTGCCGCCTTTCCACTTTCCGATTCAATGGCCTCAGCCATTTTCTCTATCTGTTGGACCAGAGAAGACAGCGTAGTGGAAATGGCCATTAGTTCCTTTTGAACATCTTTCATCAGCTCGAGCCTCCTTGTTAAAGCGGTTTTGGCTAATAATTTAGCTAGTTATTCTGAGCCCTAATATATTTCTCATTTATTGTCAACCCCGTTTTGCCTTGTTTTAAGTAATTCTTCTTCACCCTCAGAAGGTGAAGATGGCCAATTGGCCGGCCTCCCAAAAACACTATATTTACCAGCAGTATGAAGGCGGCCCGAGTGTAAGTTTTTTTTGCGGCTGCGACATGACAACGGCAGGGGAAACGCCGGGGTTGATACAGGTCGGGGAAAAGTGGTGCGACAAATTTGAGAATACTGGCGGAGAAGCGAACCTGCCGGCAGGAATGCGCCGGTCCGGTTCGCTCTCAAGGCTCCCTGATGAACGCCCACCAGATATAGAGGAAGAATATTATCCACGCTGCCACGGCTGTCGAATATGCTTTCCAATCCGTTTTCCGCGCAGCCATGCCATGTTTGTTTATCTTCCCGACGGGAAGTTTGCACGACGGACAGACGTCCACGTGAAGGGGCATATACTCCATGCATTCCGGGCATTTTTTGGAAACATGCCCGCCGGGGTTGCTGGGGTCAATCGAGGCGCGTGGTGTATTCATGTCGACCTCATCCTGTCTTGAACCGCGATAGCGAGCGCCTTCCCTGCTGCTTGCGGCGCGGGGTTAGCGAGCGAACTGGAAATCGTTTTTTTTCTTGCGATGCCGCGAAGCACTGCCGTTACAGGCAGAACATTCCCCGCGACTTGCCGCGGGGAAGCTTCACTATCGCAGGAGAGTGCTTTTGGAGGCCTGCTATTCCAGATACTCTTTCTCGATGGCAACCTGGCTGTCGGATCGGCGTGCTTCGATCCAATCCTGGATTACCGCTCGTTGCTTCTGCCGAAGGAGCATACTGCGGATGCCGTCTCTCTCGGGTTCAAAACCATCGGCAGCGGGCGCTTTCCGCTCCGACAGCCGCAGCAGATAAAAACCGGCGCTCCCCTGAATCGGCCCATCGCTTGTGCTGCCGGCTGAAGACAGCCCAAAGGCCGCCTGGGTGAAGGCCTGGTCCGAGCCTATCTCAGGAATGGCTGCGCTGCGGGTAAACAATCCGGTTTGCTTCACATCCACACCGTGAGCGGCAGCACTTTCTGCAAACGGTTTTCCCGCACGCAAATCCGCTGACATGGCCTCGGCACCCTCACGGGCCTTGTCAGCCTGCATCTTCTTGGTCAGGTCAGCTTCCACTCTGGCTTTGACCGCTTCCATTTCAGGAACGGCGGCTTCGATGGATTCGGTGGGCTGAATAAGGTAGTACCGGCCCCCGATATCCTGAATGTCGCTGATTTCATCGGTCTGGAGGGCAAAGGCGGCGGTTGCGAATGTTCCCTTGTCGCTGCCCAGTTCGTCCGGCCCCCGGCGGCTGAAGGGACCGGTTTCCTTCACGGCCAAGTCAAGGATCTTGGCATTGTTGACCAGGTCGTCCTTTTCATAGCACCTCTCGTAGAACTGCTCGGCCTTGTCGTAAGCCAGATTGCGTGCTTTCCTGGTGGTAAGGGTGTCGATGATCTTTTCTCTGCTTTGTTCGATCGTTTGCGTGGAGGCTTCCTCCACGGATTCGACCTTGATGACATGCCACCCGAATTGGGTTTTTACCGGTTCGCTGATCTCACCGGCAGCCATGGAAAATGCCTTGTCGGCAAAAGGCTTGACCATCTGAGATTGCTGAAACTTGCCCAGATAGCCGCCCCGATCTTTGGTGGGGCCTTCGGAATACGTTTTTGCCAGTTCGGCAAAGTCCTGGCCGTCTTTGGCCATTGTTGAGATCTCTTCCGCCCTGGCCTTGGCCGCCAGGTCCGCTTCTGCGTCGGCCTGCGGATCCAGCTTGATCAGAACATGGCGGGCTTCCACACTTTTTTCGGTTTTGAATTCGTCGATATTGGAATCATAGTAGTCCATGATCTCTTCTTCATCAACCTTGACCTGATCCTTATAGGCATCCGGGTCGAACACGACGTATCGGACTTTTACCATGGGGTCGGTCTTGTAACTTTCTTTCCGGTCTGCAAAATAGGCGGCAATCGCTTCCGCCGAAGGATGGATATCGGTGTAGCGGGCCGGTTCGAACACGACGTAGTCGATGTTGACCGCGGTGTTCTGCCAGTCATACCATTGGCGTACCTCCGCTTCGGAGACCTTTGCGGCACCCATGACGATCCGGGTGAGCTTCTCACCCAGTAAAGCGTTTTTCTGGTCCGCTTCAAATTCTTCCGGGGTGAGGTGGACCTGGGCAAGGATGCTTTGATAGCGGCGATTGTCGAAGGTCCCGTTATTCTGAAAGATTTCGGTTCTCATGATCGATTCGGCAACCTCGGCATCGGAAACCCGCAGGTCAAGCTTTCTTGCCTCCTGCAGGAGAATGGTGCGGTCGATCAACTGGTCAAGGGCCTGTTTCTTGATGTTGAGCATTTCGATCATGCCGTCATTCAGGCTGGACCCGAATCGCTGACGATACTGATCGATCAGGTTGTTGTAAGTGCGCCGGTACTCAGCCACGGAGATGATTTCATCGTTGACGACGGCAACTTTGGTTGCCTCCTGGGTGCGGAAACTGCCCACGCCCCAGAATACGAACACGATCACGATAGCGAACAGGATTACCTTGATCATCCAGCTGCCAGCTTGTTTGCGCATCACATTGAGCATTCACAACCTCTTCTTCGTACCCTTTGCCGGGATCCATACCGATCCTGGAATTATATTGTTGTCCCGATTTTATTCAATCATCTGCCGAAACCGTCGAAAAGACGCTGTGTGTGGCAGGTGTTGCCGACCGCTGCCGCGGTGATCGCACAGGAGACTAAAATGTCTCATCTTTTCAAACGATTGACATTATGTGTTGCCGCACATTTTGTCAATAGTTTACCACTTGCGGCCGCCCATTTGCCAAATCAGCGGCGGTGTCTGCGCATACTGGCGATGTCCGGTCAGCCCGGCGGCGGACAAACCGGATAAGGCCTTTTAAACTAAAAAATGGCATTGACATGGGAAACTGATTTTGTTAGTTTGCGTTTTTGTTTTCGGGGCTGTAGCTCAGCTGGGAGAGCGCATGACTGGCAGTCATGAGGTCAGGGGTTCGATCCCCCTCAGCTCCACCAATCAAAAAACGAAAAGGGGCCGCTTTATCGAGGGGTCCCTTTTTGGTTCTGAGCGGCCTCAACGAACGCAGTCATCACCCAGTTGATCCGGTCGATCGATGATTTTCACCCGCATACCGGGCCTGAGTGGAATATATTCCCCGGAACCGGTGACAATGCCGATTTCATGGTGACCACAGCAGCCGCAGGGCCGGGCGACCACCACCCCCTCGATCGCTCCGGCAGGGTCGGGTGTGTCTCTCATTGCAGGGCGTGGGTCATGATGTTGATAGTGTCCATGTAGATGCCCGGATCATGGCTGGCCCGGGGGCCGGCCACGTTGAGGGTCTCGACCCGGTTCATTTCAATCCACGAGGCGACCAGCGAGCCCGCATCCGCCGGCCGCTGTCCTAACGACAGGTCGATGTGCAGCAGCTGCTTGCCGTGCTTCAATGCCATTTTCCGGGTATAGTCGGTGCCACCCGTGGGGCTGCCGCGGGAGATGATCAGGGTTCCGTCTGAATCGAGCACATTCTTTTCCGTGCGGATTTCATAGTCTCCCGAGTCGGTTTCCTGCAGTTGGTAGTGGGCGGGTAAGGTGCCGTCTTCGGCCAGGCGTCCCTTGGGGACCCACCCGCCGTGGGCGATGCCCAGCCGCATGGCCACATCCAGGGCCGCCCGGTCCACGCCGGTCTGTCCACCGGAAATAATTTTTTTCAGCATGGTTGCGGTATCCTTTTCCTTGTCGGTTAACGGATGACGGGCGGCGGAGGAGGGGGCGCCGTGCATCCTGATCGTCATCCATCATGCCACGTGCAGTCAGGAGGCCGGATGGGTGTCTTTTCTAATGCTCAGGGCATGGTCCAGGGCCGCTTTGATCTCCTCCATGGTGGCGGGTTTGCCGATGGCGCCGTCGAACCCGGCCCGCTCCAGTCGCTCGGGACCATAAAGATGGGCGTGGCCGGAAAAGGCGTAGATGCAGGCCTCCGGCCGAACCCGCTTGATCTGCTCGCAAAGGTCCGTTCCATCGACCTCAGACATAATGAGATCGATGAAAATCAGGCTGAATGCGCGGTTCATCACCATTTGCAGCGCTTCTTTCGGATTGTCGGTGGTTGTCGCGTCAAAGCCGATCCGCCCGAGGACCTCCTTCATCATTTCCAGCTGATCGGACTCGTTGTCCACCACCAGGATGGTTTCTTTTCCGGCCATGTCACGTCCTTTTCAGTGTCACCAGCGTCGCCCCCCACCCCCCGGCATCGGCCGGAGCGTCTTCAAACCCATGAACACGCCGATCCTTCTCCAGCCAGGTGCGTACGCGTGAACGCATCATTCCGCTGCCCTTGCCGTGAATGATGCGCAGGTCGTAGATCTTGGATTCAAGGCAGGCCCCGATATAGTCCTGCAACAGCCTGTCGAGTTCACCGGGGGCGAAGGTGTGAAGGTCAAGGACGCCGTCGATGGGAACGACTACCGGATCCATGATGGCCTCGCAGGTTTTGATTGAATGCGTCAGGGTCGCTGCCACCCAGCCATTTGACACAAGCATAACCCAAAGCGGGGCGGGGGGCAAGCCGCGACATCGAACCGGGATCGGACCGTTTCGCAGCGGTTTGCTTTCGGTTTCCCGTCTGTCGGAATAGCGTTTATGGGTTCGTCAATGGTTTTGACGGTTTGGCTTTTCCATCTGATTTGACTGTGGTATGAGACATGCTACCCATCCGGGCGCAGTGCCCGTGCCCGGTTCTTCCGCGACCCCAAAGACATCAACGGTGGTGAAGTCATGAAAAAGTTATTGGTTCGAGCGGCCTCCGGTTCTTCCCAGATTCTGGTCGGGGAGTCGATCGACAACCTGAAGCGCTATGTGGATGCGCGGCGTACGGTGATCATTACCGACAAAACGGTCGCCGGGCTTTACCAAAAACAGTTTCCGACCTGTCCGGTCATTTCCATCGACTCAGGGGAGCCGATCAAAACCCTGGAGACGGTCGCGACGATTTTCAGTCAATTGGTGGAGATGGAGGCGGACCGATCCTCCGTCATTCTGGGCATCGGGGGCGGCATCGTCTGTGATATCGCCGGATTCGTGGCCTCTACCTACATGCGGGGCATACCCTTTGGCTTTGTCTCCACCACGCTGCTGTCGCAGGTCGATGCCAGCGTCGGAGGCAAAAACGGCGTGAACTTCGGCGGGTACAAGAATATGGTGGGGGTGTTCAACCAGCCTCAGTTTGTCATCTGCGACATGAAGCTGCTCAAAACCCTTCCCTTCCGGGAGATCCAGTGCGGCTTTGCGGAGATCATCAAGCACGGGGCCATTGCGGATGGCCGCATGCTGGATTTCCTCGAACACCACCGGGACGCCGCCCTGGATCTGGACAACGCCATCATCGAACATCTGGTCTATCGGTCGGTCGAGATCAAGGCCGGTGTGGTCACCCGTGATGAACGGGAGCGAGGGGAGCGGCGCAAGCTGAACTTCGGGCACACCTTTGGTCACGCCATAGAAAAACTCACGGGCATCCCCCACGGCGAGGCCGTGGGCATCGGTATGGTGATGGCCGCCACCTTGTCCGTGCAAAAGGGGTTGCTGCCTCCTACGGATGCCAGTCGGCTTGAACGTATCGTCGAGAGCTACGGATTGCCCGTTCGGCCACCGGTTGACGCCCAATCCCTGCTCGCGGCGATGCGCAAGGACAAGAAACGGGAAGGGGGGCGAATTCATTTTGTATTCCTCGATGCGTTGGGCAGTGCCAGCGTGGAAGAGATCCCTTTCGATGAACTTCACCGTCTGGTCGCCGCGGTGAAGATGGGGTAATCGGTACAGTCGGATGCGTTTTCTCTTTCTGGAACCCTTTTACGGCGGCTCCCATCGGGACTTTGCAAAAGGCCTGGTGGCCCATTCCCGCCATGACATCCATCTGGCGACCTTGCCGGCGCGGTTCTGGAAATGGCGCATGCGCGGGGCGGCCCTTCATTTTGCCCGAACCGTCGGTGACCTGAGGGCGTTTGACGGAATCATCACCAGCGGGCTGATGAGCCTGGCGGATTTCACGGCGCTTTGCGGTCGATGCAGCCCCCCGGCGATGGTATATTTTCACGAAAACCAGCTCACCTATCCGCTGGCCCCCGGTGAGCAAATGGACCTGCAGTTCGGCTTCACGGACATCACGACGGCCCTCTGTGCGGATCGGGTTCTGTTCAACTCACAATTTCATTTCGATCGATTCTTCTCCATCCTTCCCGGGTTTATCGGCCGGATGCCGGAGTTCAAACCCCAATGGGCCGCTGACGCCATCCGCAAAAAGGCCCGCGTCCTCCACCCGGGATGCCGTTTTGGTTCAGTGCCACTTGAACCGACCCCCCTGCCGCCAGGGCCGCCGCTGGTCGTTTGGAACCACCGCTGGGAGTTTGACAAGAATCCGGAGGCGTTTTTTGATGCGCTTGACCGGGTGGACCGGCTGGGAATTGATTTCAGACTGGCCCTTTTGGGTGAGAATTATCAGGCGGAACCCAAGGCGTTTGCAGAGGCACGATCCCGTTTTGGCGGCAAGATCCTCCAATACGGTTTTGTGCCGTCGAAGGACGACTATGCCGGTTGGCTGAGGAAGGGATTCGTCGCCGTGAGCACGGCCATCCAGGAGAACTTCGGCATTGCCATGGTCGAAGCCATGCGGCACGGGTGCCTGCCGCTGCTGCCTCACCGGCTTTCTTACCCGGAAATCCTTCCAAGGGAATTTCACGCCGCCTTCATGTATCGTGACGATGAGGACCTGGTGGTCAAGCTGGCCGACATGTTGAGCAATCCCGAACGCTACAGCGTTCACCGGCCGGTGCTGGCGGATATGATGGCGCGGCATGCCTGGCCGTCGGTCATCGACCGCTACGACCGGGAACTTGAATTACTGACGGAGGCCGGCAGACGGAAGCCAGAGGTCCGATGACAGAGAACCGATAGCCACCCGGCAACCTCAGGCTTCAGCCAACCAATAGCGGACTTCTGCCCTCAGACCTCTGTCTTCCGTCGGTCATTGACACCATAGGTGGATGCTCCTATATTGTCCCCATTGCGGACGCGTCTGACCCACGCCCATCGAGGCGTGTTTTTTCATTTCATGCACAAGGAGAAATCGATGTCGAACCAGAAGGAGAGCTACAAAGAAAAAATCGATCGGGCCACGGCAGTATTCGAGACCAACATGGGCACCTTCGAGGCCGAGCTTTACGCCAAGGAGTGTCCCGAGACCGTGTGGAATTTCATTAATCTGGCCGAAGGCCGGCAAGAAACGGCCAGAGGGGGGAACTATTACGACGGCCTGGGCTTCCATCGGGTGATCGAGGGATTCGTTATCCAGGGTGGTTGTCCCTTCGGCAACGGCACCGGCGGTCCGGGTTACCAGTTCAAAGATGAATTTGACCGCAACCTCAGGCACGATGGCGCAGGCGTGCTCTCCATGGCCAATGCCGGGCCGGGCACCAACGGCAGCCAGTTTTTCGTGACGCTGGCTCCCACGCCCCATCTGGACGACCGCCACTCGGTATTCGGCAAAGTGACCCAAGGGCTTGACGTGGTGATGAAGATCGGCGCCGTGGCCACGGGGCCGATGGACAAGCCCAAAGAGCCCGTCGTCATGAAAAAGGTCACCATACGGCGATAGTGTCGCCGGTTAAGGAGTTGCCGCCGGCCCCATCAGGGCAATTGACCCCTCCCCGTGGCAAGCCAAGAGGAATGTTCTGCCGGCAGCGGCAGTGCTTCTCGGCACCGTAAGGATGACCGTCTATTTTAATTTCGCTCGCCAACCCCGCCGCAAGCGGCGAGGCGTGCGCTCGCAATCGCGGTTCAACGCCTGCCCGCCGTCCAGGCAGGGCAGGCCGCAAAGAGGCCATGCATGCTTGAAGTCAAATCCGTCAATTTAAAACGCGTCAAGGTGGACACCCTGGTGGTGCCCGTGTGTGAAGATCGTGACATTCACACCGACAAGCTGCTGTCCTCACTTGTCGATGCTGCAAAAGCCTTCCCGGAGTTCAAGGGCAAAAAGGGCGATGTCATCACCTTATTCCAGCCTGCTGAAACCGGCATTGCCCGGGCTGTCTTTTTCGGGCTTGGAAAGGCCGGATCGTTAAGCGGAGAATCGTTCAGAGCTTTTGCCGGAAAGGCAGTGAAGTTCTGCGTCAATGCCGGTCTGCCCGCCATGACGCTTGCTACGCCCTCTGCCGCCGGGCTGACAATCGAAGCCGAAACCCTTTTGGGTGCGTTGATGGAAGGGGCCTGTCTGGGCAATCACATCTTCGACCGCTACAAGAAGGAAAAAGAGAAAACGCCGGTCAAGAAAGTGACGTTCATGGCCACAGCCGCGCAGAAAAAGGCGTATTCCGGTTTGGCCAAATCCGTGGCCGCCGTATGCGGCGCCAGTGTGATGGCCAGGGAGTGGGTGACGACGCCGTCCAACGACAAGCGGCCGGAAGCCTTTGCCGAAATGATCCAAAAGGCCGCCCGGGCGGCGGGGTTGAAGACCCGCATCATGGACGAGCGCTGGTTGGAAAAACAGCAATTCGGCGCCATGCTGGCGGTGGGCCAGGGCAGCAGCGCCAAACCCCGCCTGGTTTCCATGGAATATTCGCCCAAGGGGTCAAAAAAGACGGTTGTCCTCGTCGGCAAGGGGGTCACCTTTGATTCGGGCGGGATCAATCTCAAGCCTTCAGGCAGCATCGAAACCATGAAAATGGACATGTCCGGTGCCGCCGCCGTCGCCGGCACCATGCTGGCCGTGGCCCACCTCAAACCGGCGCTCAAGGTGGTTGGCGTCATGCCGATCGTCGAGAACATGCCGTCGGGGACGGCTATCCGGCCAGGTGACATCATCCGTTCCTTTGCGGGCAAGACCATCGAAATCGGCAACACCGACGCCGAAGGGCGATTGATCCTTGTCGATGCCATGGCATGGGCGGTAAAACAATACCAGCCGGACACCCTGATCGACCTGGCTACCCTTACCGGTGCCTGCGTCGTGGCCTTGGGTGAGAAGATTGCCGGCGTATTCTCCGCGGATCGGCAACTGGCCGATGCCATCGTCGCAGCTGGTGATAGAACCCATGAGCGTTGCTGGCAGCTGCCTCTGCCCGAGGACTACAAGGAACTGCTGAAGAACGATTTTGCCGACTTGAACAACGTCAGCAGCGGCCGCTGGGGCGGTGCCATTACCGCGGCGCTGTTTCTCTCCGAGTTTATCGGAGACACCCGCTGGGCCCACATCGACATTGCCGGGCCGGCCTGGGCCAAAAAGGCGTCGGATTACTGCGGGGCCGGCGGCACGGGGTTCGGTGTGCGGCTGTTGTGCGATTTGATCGGTAAACTCTAATAACCGGATTCAGGATGCTGGGATTGAGGAACTGAAGGCGCGGCCTGCAGCCGCGAACGATATATAAAAAGCCAACGGCCGGGAAACCCTCCCGGCCGTAGTTATGTTCAGAGCTATTTCTTTCTCTAATCCCCTAATTCCAGCATTCCTCAATTCCCAATCCGGGCTCAGGTATCAGTGGTGCCTGGCCACCATGGCTTCGGCCAGCTTTTCCGCCGACTGGCCGAAAAGATCGTCCACGGCCACCTCGTCCAGATAGTCGTCGGCCCAGGGAACGCTGTTTTCCTGGACGATGTTCTTGATGTGATCGTATTTCCCGCCCAGCGCCTTGATCTTCTTCTCCAGCGGTATCGATTCTTTGAACCCGATGTTCAACAGCAACAGATAATGGATGCGGCTGCCGTCTGCGGGATCGTTGGACGTGGCCGGAATCACCACGATGCTGCGCCCGTCTTTTCTTCCCTTGCCGATATAGACGTTGCCCTGACCCACAATGATGCGCTTGGTGCCTTTCAGTACAGGATCTTTCTCCACCCGGGAGGGCAGCCGGGCGAGGATGCCCGTCTTGTTCAGAATGGCAATGGTGGTCTGATCTGTGGGGTCGCCCAGCAGGCCTAACCCATCGATGCGGTAGAGGATGCTGCCCTTGACGTGGTCGATAACGCCCTGGATGTTTTTCATGACAATGACGTTGCGGTTGACGACCTGTGAGATGTCCAGATCGTGGTCGGCCAGAGTGTCGAACAGGATGCCCTCCACCCGCTCGCTGATGCGGCTGGTGCCCACGGTGACGGTTTTGGCCTGATGCTTGATCGCGTCCACCGGGCGGGACATGAGGTTGATCGACTCGCCCAGCACGCGGAACAGCGTGTCGAATACATTTTTGGCGGTGCCCTTGAGGCCGAAATCCATCTCGAAATCGGACAGCGGCAGCCGGCCCGACAGGTATTTGAACAGCAGTGTCAAATCCGATGCATGCGTGATGGCCGTGGGAAACTGGCTGGCCTTGCGCCGGCTGCGGAAGGCCTGATAGAAGCCGGCGATTTTCTCACGAAAGGATTTTTCCAGGACCACCTCGTAGATGTCCAGGCCCTGTTCGGCAAGATCGTCGAGGGTCTGGTAGATGGATTCACGGATCTCGTGGAGAAACCGAGAGCCCTCGTGGATGGCCAGGGCGGCGTGGTAGCCCCAAATGTGACCCACCAGGGTGTTGAGAATGGGTGCAAGCTGGGGGCTTACCTGGGGAACATGAAAGACATCCTCGGCATAGGGCCCGAAACGCTCCTCCCCCTCGTCGGCGATAACCACCGGGGCGGCCTTGTGGGCCTTGAAGATGGCCGTGTCTTTGATGATGTCTCCGATGACGGTGCCCTTGGATCCGGCGGCGCAGACGATGATCAGCGGCTCGGAGGAGAGGTCGATATGCTTCTTGTCCTCCACGAAATCCGAGGAGATCGTCTTGTAGCACAGTTCGCTGAGCTTGATGCGGATCTCGTCCGCCGATGATTTGTTGGGGCCGCTGCCCACGGCGGCCCAGTATGTCTTAGTGGCCGCCAGGCGCCGGGCCGATGCCTGGATCGCTTCTCCCATGGCCAGAACCGTGCGCATGTGATCGGGGATTCGCAGCAATTCGGCGATCTGGTCCGAGAGAAACTCGGTGGACCGGCGTGCCTTGATGCCGGCAATTTTCAGGCCCAGCAGGGCTCCGGCGACGATCTGGGAGTAAAAGGCCTTGGTGGAGGCCACGCTCATTTCGATATCCCGGCCGCTGGATGTATACAATACCCCGTCCACCTTGAACGTGATGTCCGAATCGCGGCGGTTCACGATGGCCAGGGTATGGGCCCCCCGGGCCTTGACCATGTCCACGGTGCGGTTGGTGTCGGTGGTGGTTCCCGACTGGCTGATGGCCACCACCAGGGCGTCGGCCATGCTGGCGGCGCCGTCCGCTTCGTTCAATTCGAAGCCGCTGAGTTCCGAGGCCTTGAGGGCGCGCAGCTGGATGGCGGGATCGGCCAGATAGGATTTCAGGATGTCGGCACAGGCCTGGGCGGCCACACCCGCAGTGCCCTGTCCCACGAAAAAGATCCGCCGGATCCGATCTTCTGCCAGGGCCGCTTCCAGCGAACGGGGAAAGGACCGCTGGTCGAGATGGATGACGTAATGGCGGCCGTTGCCGTCGTCGGCAATCTTCCAGCGATTGAGCAGGGTGCGTTCCACCGATTGAGGCGCTTCGGAGATCTCCTTCAAGAAGTAGTGGGGAAAGTCCTGCCGGTCGATATCCCGCGAGGTGATTTCGGTGTGCTTGACGTCCTCGCCGGTGAGCCGGATGGGCGTGCCGTCGTAGTACATGGCCGTGATGCCGGCCACCCCGCCGGGGGATCGCTGATCCAGGATGAAGATCTGACCCTGGGTTTTGCCCTTCTTGCCGTCCACCACCTGCTCGCCGTTCATTTTCAAGAAGTTGGATGTCTCCTCGATGAAGCCGTACACCTCGGATGCCGGCATGTAGTGGTCCTCGGCCAGACCGACAAAAACAGCCTGGCCGCTGCCCTTTTGGGCCAGGAAGAATTTTCCCGGGGCCAGGTCGGTGTGCATGGATATGGCGTGGGATCCCTGGAAGTCGCTCACCGCCAGGCGGAATGCCTCGGCCACGTCGACGCCGGTTTGCAGGTAATGCTCGATCTGCAGGGGAATGATCTTGGTATCCGTGGTGATCGGCTCGGGAATGGTGCGTCCGGATGCCTCCATCGACGCTTTGAGCTCCAGATAGTTGTCGATATCGCCGTTGAGGCAGGCGTGGATGATGGGACGGTCCTTCAAGGTGGCGCCGGTCACGGTGTTGTCCACCGGGTGGCAGTTGGGTTCGGTGATCGCGCCCACCGATGCCCAGCGTGTGTGGGACGATACCGTGTGAAAGCGGTGGGGTGCGGCGGCGATCAGCTGCAGGATCTCATCCTGCTGAATCTGCTGGCGCAGGAAGCGGATATTGTCTCCCAGGCTGCCGATTTCGGCGGCGATTTTGTAGACTGCCGTCAGGGCAACGATCGGCTGGCCGTCGTGGGCGGCTGAGCGGTTCAGGCTGATGCTGGTGTTTTTCAGCACGTCGCGATCCATGCGGCGTTCGAATTCCGCGGTGAGGCCCTTTTGATCCAATGCGGCAGCCAGGGCTTCATACGCCTCGGCCGGCATGATGAACAACAGCGAAATTCCCGCCGAATCCCTTCCCCGGACTTCGAGCCGGTCGATGCTGTTGAGCACGGCGTTGATCTGTCGCAGGACGGCGATGCGGCTGTCGGGCCCGGGCTCGGCGGTGCCGGGCATCAGGGACCGGATGCGCGCGATGTTGCCGGCCAGTTCCACGTCCAGGCACCAGCGCATGTCCTTGAGGGCTTCGATACGCGTGGAGATGATTTCCACCGCACCGGGTTCCAGGCTGCCCACCTGCGTGGATAGAAGAGACTGTTCCCGTTTCAGAAGCGCTGACAGCCGGGCGGATAGATCGTTCAACGCCTTCTGCGCCTTCGGATCCTTGAACAGTTCCAGGAACGGGGCCTCTCGCTTGAGCGAGCGGATTTCCGACAGCAGCGTGTCCAGGGTTTCCTGGCCGCCCAGATAACCGTCGGAGATTGATTCTGCCTGTTGGGGTTGGGTGTCCAATCCGGCGGCATCGGCGCTGTCTATGAGTCGGGTCAATGCAGACAGATCCATCACCGCTGACCGACCGGTGCGTCCCTTGACCGCGATGATGCCGGCCAAGCCGCAGCACAGCCGGTTGGGCGAACAGGGGAACAGAATCACCGCCGGTCCGGCCAATGCCGATGGGTGGCGCCCCCAATGGACGGCAGGCAATCGTGACACCTGACCGCGGATTTTTCGTTCCAGAGCCAATACGTACCGGATGGTTCGCATGGACACAGCGGCGATACGGTTTCGATTCATGATCCTCCTCGGTCGCTTACATTTTCAGGTAGAGTTCCTGGATTTTCTCGCGGGTCATGATGGTTTTCCAATCTTTGCCCAATGCATTTTCCCACAAGGGTTCAAGCACCAGGGCCACGTCGACCATGGAATTCATCTGGGCATCGGTGATCCCGGCCGTCAGGTTGCGCGGCAGATCGATTCCCAAGCGGTCCATCATCTGCCGGAATTCCCGGACCCCTTGGGGGTAAAAGTCTTCAAGGTAGTCAAAGACCACCGAGTTGCCGATGCCGTGGTGCAGCCCAAAGACGAAGGACAGGCCGTAGGAGAGGGCATGACAGACGCCCACCTGAGAATAGGCGATGCTCATGCCGCCGCAGAACGAGGCCATCATCAGTTTGTCGTCCGCATCTTCGGGGTCGGCAAGGAACACCTCGCGGCATAGATCCATGGCCTTTTCTCCATAGGCCTGGGAGAAACTGTTCAGATAGGTGCCCTCCAGGGACTCCACGCAGTGGATGTAGCAATCCATTCCGGTATAGAATCGCTGCGGGTTGGGGGCGCCGGCGATTAATTCGGGGTCCAGAACGATCTGGTCGAAGACGGTGTGATCGGAGTTGATGCCCAGCTTTTTCTTGGGGCCGGTGAGCACCGTGGTGCGGGAGACTTCGGCGCCCGTGCCGGAAAGGGTCGGCACGGCGGCGTGGTAGACGGCCGGATTTTTTATCAGGTCCCATCCCTGGTAGTCGGCAGACGAGCCCGCGTTGGTGAGCATGAGGGACACCGCCTTGGCCAGATCCATGGTGCTGCCGCCACCGATGCCGATCACCCCCGAGGGGTGGCGATCCTGTTTGCCGACCATATGCTTTTTAACCTGCGTGGTGAGCTGGTCCACGTAGCTGGTTTTGGGTTCATCGTCCACGTTGACCCAGACCATCAGATCGTCGGCATGAAGGGGAAGGCGGCTCTCCAGCGTGCCGCCTTTAAAGACGTCGTCCACCAGAAAGACCATCACCGCCTTGCTGCTCCGGCGCTGTGCGTTCAGGATATCCCCCAGCTGTGATGCGCAGCCCCGGCCAAAGACCACCTTGGAAACCATTTTAAAGTTGCGAAACATGATATTTTCCTTTTGTTGGGTGCTATAGAATTGTCTTCAACGCCGTCACTGTAGCCTGGATGCGCTGGTCCAGCTGTTCCGGCGTCCATCCCAGCTTGATCTGCATGGAAATGGCCCGCTGCATGATGGCGTCGGACCCGGGCATGGCAAGGGTGCTGTAGTCCGGGCAATTGGCCAGCGTCTGGACAGGCAGACGGGCCGCGACCCTCATTTTCTGGAAATGATCCCATTTCCGGATGTAGTGCCAGTTGTTGTCATACCAGTGAAAACAGCCATCCACGCCAGCTTCGGCCAGTGCCTTGACCGCCTGCCGGGCGCCGTTCAGGTCGGGCATGAAAAAAGAGAGAAAGGTTGCCGAGTCCCCGTCAGGGTCCGGCAGCTGTCGGAAGCCGATCCCGGGGATGGCTTCCATGGCCGATTTGATGGCGGCTTTGTTGCGCCGCTGGACGTCCAGGATCCAGTCCAGTTTGGCGAGTTGGGCCACCCCGACAGCGGCGTTGAGTTCACTGATCCGATAGTTGGCGCCGATGATCAGGTGGTCTTCGGCTCCCCGGTCGTTGCCGATATGGTCATGGCCGTGGTCCCCATAGGCATCGGCGGCGACATAGACCTCCCTGTCGTTGGTGACCATTGCGCCGCCTTCCCCGCAGGTGATCGTCTTCACCGGATCGAAGGAAAAACAACCGGCCCTGCCGAAGCTGCCCAGGGCTTTGCCCTTATAGGAGGCTCCCAAACTCTGGCAGGCGTCTTCCAGGAGCGTCAGCCCCTTTTGGTCGCAGATCGATTTGATTTCGTCGATGCGAGCCATGGCCCCGCACATGTGTACGGGAACGACGGCTCTGGTGGCCGGTGTCAGGACCGCCGCCAGCCCTTCCGGCGAGAGACACAGCGTCTCGTCGATATCGGCAAAAACCGGCACCGCCCCGGCCATGAGTACCGCCTCGATGGTGGCCACGAAGGTGAACGGGGGGACGATCACCTCGTCACCGGCGCCAACGCCGCAGGCGGCCATGGCCGTGGAGAGCGCCGCCGTGCCGCTGGCGCACAAATGGGCGTATTCCACGCCTACCCGTCGGGCCAGTTCCGCTTCGAAGGTTCGGGCTTTCCAGTGACCCTTGCGGGCCCCATCGAATCCGTAGCGGAACAGGACCCCTGTTTCCAGCACATCGTTGACCTGTTTGCGCTCTTCGTCGCCGAATATCTCAAAACCGGGCATACATGCCTCCTTTTAGCGGATCACCAACAACCAGAAGCCAAACGACAAATCAATCACAATAACTAAAAATCAAAATAACAAACCACGGTTGGTTTGTATCTTGTTTGAGATTTATTTTGTGGTTTGTCCGGTTTGGATGCTAGCCGCTGGAATCCTTTTCCGCCTGCACTTTTTTGGCAAAATAGTCCTTGAAATAGTGTTCGATGGCCATGCGGGCATATTGTCCGGCCCGAATGCCGATATATTCTTCATGGGCCACCATCACCGCAACTACCATTTTTTCGGGCCCCTTCTTTTCCGTGGCGAATCCCACGAACCAGTCGAAGCGGGCATCGTGGGCCCGGTTGTAGATGGAACCGGTTTTGCCGCCCAGCTTCAGGCGCGACAAGACCTTATTGCGCTTGTATCCGCGAAATATTTTTCTGGCGGTGCCCGAGGTCACGGTGGCGGTCATGAGCTGGTCCAGCACATCGGCAGTTTGCGGGGATACCGCTGCCGTCAGAAATTGAGGCGCGGAGCGATAAACGGGCTTGCCGTCATCGCTGGTGATCCGGTCGACCAGGGTGGGTTCGACCGGATTGCCGCCGTTGACCACCGCCGATACGATCACTGCCGCATGCAGGGGCGAGAGTGTGGTCTGGCGGTTGAACCCGCTGGCAATTTCCGCCCGGTGGTAGGACTCGTCCGTTACCGCCAGCCGGCTGGTGGGCAGGTTGAGCTCGAAATCCACCTGCCGGTTGAAAGCAAATGCATCCCCGTAAGCTTCAAGGATTTCCCGGTTAAGGACCAGGGCGCCGATCTTCCCGAACACCGGATTGACGGACTGGGCGAAGGAATCCCGCAGGGAGATGGAATTGGTGTAACGGTTGGTCTTATCCGTCAGCTGACGCTTGTAAAGGGTGTGCTTGTAGCCGTTGAATTTGAACCGGGAACCGGCCGTGTAGCCCTTTTCTTCAACTGCTGCCGCCGCCGTCACGATCTTGAAGAGGCTGGCCGCCGGGTATTCGGCCATGCGGCATGGGTCCTGGTCGGGGTTGATCTTGTTGAATCCCGCCATGGCCAAAATTCGGCCCGTGTCCGGTTGCATGGCCACGATGCCGATATATCGGGAATTGACCCGATCCATGCGCTCGAGCAGATACTGCTGAAGTCCCAGATCCAGGCTGGTGCTGACCTGGTAGGGACGGCCGTCAAAATCCACCTTTATCGGATCGACCTCCAGGTTGATCAGACGGGTCTTGCCCAGCAGGATATGGACATCTGCTTTTTCGATCAGGTCCGGGGCGTTTTCCGTCTTCCGGGGAGGGGGTGGATCGGCAACAGCCGCATCCGTCTGGGTGTTGACACCGGCGGTGAACACCCAGCCGATCCCTGCAAGTGACAGAACCAACAGCCCCACGGCCAGCCACGGCCTGCTGCGGTCCGGCCGGGAGCGCCTGGTGGGAAAGTACTGGCGCCTCATGCTTTCCTGATAGGCTCTCCAGCTGGGCTGGGGCGACGAATGTGATTCACGTTTGAAGAAACGGCTCATTTGCGAAACTCAATCTCCCGGAAACGGTCAGCTTAACGGCGTTCCGGGCGTGACCGGATGATCCAGTGTCGCCACGGTGACCCCGTTTTCGTCCGTTGCAGCAATGAGCATGCCTTTGGACAACACGCCCATGAGTTTGGCTGGTTTGAGGTTGGCCACGACGATAACCTGTTTGCCCACCAGCTCATCGGGAGAGTAACTGCCGGCGATGCCGGAGACGATGGTTCGCGTTTCGCCCAGGTCCACTTCCAGTTGAAGCAGCTTTTTGGCCCGGGGAACCGCCTGGGCAGACACGACGGTGGCCACACGCAGGTCGATCTTGGCAAAATCTTCGATGGTGATTTCAGGTTTGATGGGTTTGTCCTTAATCAGGGTTGCGGTCTTTTCCACGGGTTGCAGTTGCTTTTTCTCCAGGTCGATGCGGGGGAACAGGGAGATGGATTTTCTCAGTTTCACGCCGGGTTTCAACCCTTTCCATGTGGTGAGCCGGTCCAGCTTGTAAAAGTCGTCATCGCCGCTGAGTCCCAAGTGCTTTTGCATGCTGGCGGCAGTGTCGGGCATCACCGGATAGATCAGGCCGGAGATGATGCGAAGCCCTTCCAGCAGGTTGTAGATGACCGTCTCCAGCTCTTTCCGGGTGGCCTTGTTCTTGGCCAGCACCCACGGTGCGGTGACGTCCACATACTTATTCATGTGGGTGATGAACTCCCATACGGCTGCCAGACCCTTGTGAAAGGCAAACTCATCCATGCTGGCCGTATAGGCATCGATGGCCACCCGGGAATTGCTTTCCAACCCGAGGTCCATTTCCTTTTCCACATCCGGGTCCGGTTCGGGGACCACCCCGCCGAAATACTTATGGGCCATGGAGAGCACCCGGGAAAAGAGATTGCCCAGGTCATTGGCAAGATCGGCGTTGATTCGTTGGACCAGCGCCTCTTCGCTGAAGTTGGAATCCAGGCCGAACGCCATGTCCCGCATGAGAAAGAAACGGAAGGCGTCCAGACCATAGACATCTTTCATCTCGAGCGGTTCCACCACATTGCCGATGCTTTTGGACATCTTGCTCTGGTCCACGTTCCAGTAGCCGTGAACATTCAGATGCTGGTAAACGGGTATTCCGGCCGCTTTGAGCATGATCGGCCAATAGATACCGTGGGGTTTGAGGATGTCTTTGGCCACGATGTGCTGCGCCACGGGCCAATAGGTTTTGTACAGGTCGCCATCCGGGTAGCCCAGCGCCGATACGTAGTTGAGCAGGGCGTCAAACCACACGTAGGTGACGTAGTCGGCGTCGAACGGCAGGTTGATGCCCCACTTGATGCGCGATTTGGGCCGCGAGATGCACAAGTCTTCCAGGGGTTCGCGTAAAAAGGCCAGCACTTCGTTACGGTACCGTTCGGGACGGATAAAGTCGGGATGCTGATTGATGTGGTCGATCAACCATTGCTGGTACCGGCTCATCTTGAAAAAATAGTTGGATTCCTTGATGGTTTCCGGGGTTGTCTGGTGGTCCGGGCAACGGCCGTCGACGAGCTCCCGCTCGGTGTAGAACCGCTCGCACCCAAAGCAGTAAAGTCCCTCGTATTCACTGAAATAGATATCGCCGCCATCGTAGATGCGCTGGAGGATGGTTTCCACGACGGCCATGTGGGCCGGGTCCGTGGTGCGGATAAAGTAATCGTTGGAAATGTTGAGCTCGGGCCACAGTTTTCTGAAAAGGCCGCTGATCTGATCCACATATTCCCGCGGGGTCCGCTTTTCTTTCTTGGCGGCGCGGACGATTTTGTCACCATGTTCATCCGTGCCGGTGAGAAAATAGGTCTGGTCGCTGGACATGGCGTGAAAGCGCCTGACCACATCCGCTGCAATGGTGGTGTAGGCATGGCCCAGGTGGGGCCGGGCGTTCACATAGTAAATGGGCGTGGTGATATAAAACGGCGATGCCATGGGTTCATCTCCTGTCGTTGACAATGTCATCAAGGCTGATTTCTACATCACCGCCCTCTTCCAGCCGCACCGTCAGGCGGTTGCAGATCACGTTGTGGCGGGTTACTTTCCCCTGGCCGTTTTTGGTGGTCACGACCTTCCCAATTTTGGGGAAGCCTTGTTTGAGCTTCCGGTATGTCTCATTTTCAAAGGTCAGACAGCACATGAGCCTGCCGCACTGACCCGAAATTTTGGTGGGATTCAGGGAGAGCCCCTGCTGTTTGGCCATGCGGATGGATACCGGTTCGAACTTTTCCATGAACGACGAGCAGCAGAAGGCCCGCCCGCAGCGTCCAAGGCCGCCGCACATCTTGGCCTGGTTGCGTATGCCCACCTGCCGCATCTCGATGCGGACCTTGAACTGGTTGACCAGTATTTTGACCAGCTGCCTGAAATCCACCCGCGCATCGGCCGTGAAAAAGAAGGTGAGCCGGCTGGCGTCGAAAGTGCTCTCCACGGAAAACAGGTTCATCTTCAGCCCAAGTTCTTTGATGCTTTTCATGCAGAACGCATGGGCTTCCCGCTCCAAGGCCATGTTTTGTTCGACCTGGCTCAAGTCCTTCTCATTGGCTTTGCGAAATACATTTTTCAGCGGTTTGCCGGGTTTGCCGGTCTCGTCCACCAGTTCGGGCGGCGTCTCCACCGTTCCCAGGCCCAGGCCTTTTTCCGATTCCACGATCACCTGATCGCCCACCTTGAGGACAAAGGCCCCGCAATTGAAATCGTAAATCTTGCCACCGGTTTTGAACCGGATTCCCACTTTTTTTTTCATGGTGTCTCTTTTATCTGATACAGGCGCCTGCCATCTGCAGGACCATGGCGTCCAGCGTCAATCTTGCGTTCGTGTTGGACCGCAGTGCCGTCAACGCGCGATCCACCGCATCGATCTGCTGGAGCAACTGCGTCTGGCGGGCCTGTTTAGCGGCCGTTGAAAGCGCTTCCAGCCGATCCTGGTTCAATACCCGTTGCGGGTCGGTCGAAAAGACCAGCATATCCCGCAGCCACATTGTAATGATTTCCAGCGATTCTTCAATACGATCCTTTTTTTTGGCCAGCATCTCGGACCATGCCAGCCAGGCCCGAATACCCAATGTCCCGTTATCGGCCATTTGGCTTCCCATGACCTGAATGATCCAGTCCCGGCGGTTGAGCCATCGGCTGTCGATCAATTGAACAGCGCGGGTGTAGCTGCCGCCGCAGAGGGCGGCGACCGCCTCTGCCGTTTCCGGTTTCATGCCTCCAGTCGCTGCGAGCAGCCGTTTTATGTCTGCTGCGCCAAGGGGGGCAAACCGGATGTGCTGGCATCGTGAGACGATCGTGGGCAGCAGGTCGGATGTCTGGCGTGCCGTCAGCACCAGCAAGGTCCGGTCCGGGGGCTCTTCCAGAACCTTCAGCAGCGCGTTTCCCGCTTCCGGATTCATGGCCTGCGCGTCGGACAGGATGACCACCCGCCGGTCAGCCTCATTGGGCTTCAGTGTCAGGGTTTGAAGCAGCGTCCTGATCTGGGCGATTCTGATAACCGACGACTGGGGGGCGACGCGGATGATATCTGGATGGTGGTTCCCGGCAATCTTTCTGCAGGGGCCGCAATCACCGCAGGCATCAATGACATCCAGGGGGGAGCGGTGGTGGCGAATCGCCGATTTTAGCTTCAGGCAGTTGCAGGCCATGGCAAATGCCGTGGCCGTAGTTTTTTTTCCAACCCCCTCATCCCCGGTAAAGAGCAGCGCATGAGGCAGTGTCCCGTTGCGAATGAACGTTTTTAGCAACCGGGTGGCGTGCTTTTGGCCAACGATGGCGTTAAATACGGGTGCCGTCGTCATTTTTTTCGGATCCCGGGAGGTTGAATCGGACCGGCACCTGATTCGGCCTGGAATCGCTGACGAGGACTACGGCCGTCAGGCGCAGGGTTGGCATGCTGTCTAACGATCCACCCGTTCCTTGAGCTCTTTTCCGGCTTTGAAAAAAGGAAGCTTCTTGGGTTTGATGGTGACTTTCTCACCGGTTTTAGGGTTTCTTCCCGTATAGCTCTTGTACTCTTTCACGAAGAAGCTGCACAACCCGCGAATTTCGACGCGTTCTCCATCGGCCATGGCGTCGGCCATGCTGTCAAAAAAGATCTGGACCACTTTTGCCGCTTCGGATTTGGATATGTCGGCCTTGGTCTTCAAAGCGGAGATGAGTTCCAGTTTGTTCATGTACCCTCCTTCAACGATCGGTAGTGTATACGGGATTGAAAGTGACTCTATAAAATAGAACTTAATAGAAAGTCAAGTAGTTATGATAATATGTCCGGCAGTTTCTCCACATCGGCGGCATCGACGTTGACGGCGGCGAACTGGCCCAGGGCCTCGATGTTGACGATGACACGGCCGTCTCCGCGGTAGCTTGAAAAAATCCCCGTCACACCGGCAAAGGGCCCGTTGACCACCATTACCCGATCCCCTTTCTTGAACCGCGTTCCGGTGATCACTTCTCCTTCGGTCGAAACCATGATCTTGAGTGATTCGATCGTTGCATCGGCAATCGGCACCGGCCCGCGGGTGCTGCCGATAAGCTGCACCGCCCCCGTTGTCTTCAATATTTCGATGTGCTCATGCGGGTTCAGATCGGTCTTGACAAAGAGATAGCCGGGGAACAGGGGCACGCGGATCATCTTGTGCCGGTCCCGCCGCCGGCTTTTTACGGTAATCTTGGGCAGGAAGACATCCAGTGTCTTCTTGGCCAGACCGTCGTTGACCACGTTCTCGAAGCGGCTTTTCGTGTGAAGCGCATACCAGGCGCGCGTCAGTTTGTCTCCAGCCATGGGGAGCGGTTCCGTTGGTTATTCAAATGATTGAATCGATCGGCGGCACGCCGCCGGTTCGTCCGCAAGTCCATCGAAAGGGGATTCGTGTATCATCCCTATTGCCAAAAGGCAAATGGCATTCACACGGGTCATTCCCCGAATCCGCCGATGCCCATCAGATTGATGAAGAATGAAAATTTATGGTCCTCGCCCTCCACGGCATAGAAAAAGTCGAAGGACCAGCACTGGGCGGTGTAGAGGAAACCGGCGCCCTTGATGATGTCCGTTTCGTCGAGCAGATTGCGCTCGTATTCGCCCCTGGCGGTGAGGCGGTTGGTCAGTCTGACCGCCAGGGTTCCACGGATGGATTCATTGACGCTTTTGTCGTACCGGTGCTCCAGCCACAGTCGGTCCCCCCGGTGGTCGACGATGGCGGCGCCCACATTGTGGGATGAAAAATGGGTGTCGTAGGTGTTGTAGCTGGCGTCGGAGTCGACCGACAGATACCGGCCGAGATTGAGTTCCAGTTCACCATAGATGTCTGAAAAGGGTTCGGCCTGATCGTCCCTGGCCGCGGCGATGTCATAGGTCTGCTCCAGATAGAAGCGGCAAAAGCGATGGTAGTCGAAAGGCGCCGGCGCCGGCGGATCCGCCGGCATCCGCTCCGTCGGCACGGTACCTGTCTTGGGGACGGAACCCTTGCCGGCCGTTGCGCCGGAACGGGCCGCCCGAGTCGTTCTTGCCGTAAAGGTGTTGGTGAGGGAGTAGGTGACCGCGTTGGCCTCGTCGATGCGGTCTATTTCCGTGTCGAAATCCGGCAGGTCCGACTGGTCCTGATCCGGGATGTATTCATAGACAACGCGCGGTTTGATGCTGTGGCGGATGCGGTCAATCGCCGCCACCGGAGATCCCATGATTCGTGAAAATTCCGTAGATAGGTCCAGCCGCGCATCGTAGATCTGCCGATAGGTGGAGCGGTCCAAGCTGTCGTCCTCCTGGCGGTCCATTACCCAGGCGGTCTGTCGCCAGCCGGCCGACGGCTCCACCGACAGGTAATTTTTCCACCTGAGCGGCAGATAGGCCCTGGGATAGATGTCGGACCGATGGCCCCTTTCGCCGTCCTCGCTGTAAAAATAGGTATATTCGGAATCCAGGTTCCAGTAGACGCCGGTATCGAAAGCCTGCTGTTTGGTGCTGTTGAATTCGATGACCGGGAGCTGTTGAAGGGTCTCGTCGGACGCTTCCCAGCGTCGGTTGGTCACATTGTCGTTCCACCGCAGGTCGCCGTTGAGGGTGTAGCGCGCCCAGGTCCGGTTAACGTTCAGTCGGTTGGTGCGCGTGGTTTCATCGTAGGTGTCCAGATCCCTGCCGAAGGCCTCCAAGAAATAATCCCGAGTTTCATCATACCCGCTGCGGCCATCCTTGAACTCGGTGAGGTAATCCTGATCGCTGACGATATCCAGATCCAGCTTGGCCTTGGCATCCCAGGGCAGTTCCTGATCCACTTTGCCCCGCAGCCAATAGCGGTCCGTGTTGGGTCGATCATAGGCATCGCCGGCGTAGCCCCATCTTTGGGTTGCTTCGGGGGTGCCATCATCGATCTGCCGGTCCTTCAGGCCGTCAGCCTTGATGGTTCCATATGAATCGTCGGCCAGGGCATAGCGGTATTCCAGGCCGACCTTGGTGCCCCTTTCCTGCATGTATTGCGTATACAAGGTGGCATCCGTGCTGTCGTTGATGGCCCAGAAAAGCGGTTGGTCCCAGTTAAACCCCCAGCGATCCGAAACGCCCGCCTCCGGAAGCAGCAGGCCCGTCTGGCGCTTGGTCTTGGCCGGAAACAGGATGTAGGGCGTATACAGCACCGGCACATCCCTAGCCCGGAGTACGGCATGGGTGGCGGAGCCGTAGCCCTCTATAGTGACGTCCAGCGTTCGACCGGTGATGATCCAGTCCGGCCGGTCGCCGTCGCAGCTGGTAATCGATCCCCTTTCCGCCCGGTAGGTATCCTTGCCGGTTTTTTCGATGCGCTCGCCGTGGATGTAAAAGTGGTTCTCCTTCAGGAAAAGGGTGCCGCCGTGCATCACACCGGTCTCCTGGTCAAGGTTCAGCTCCACGCGCTCTCCCGTGAGAACATCGTCGCCGACGGTCAGCACCACGTGGCCGTCGGCCACGGCGGTCATGGCTTTCTGGTTGAAGGAAACCGTATCGGCCACCAGCCGGGTCGCCTCTTTTTCGATGATCACATTTCCCGTGGCATGATAGGTGGCGGACCCGGCATCGTAGTCCACCGTATCCGCGCTGATCTGCCAGGGCACCCTGGGGCTTCCGCTGAGCCGGTCTGTGATCGACTGGGCCTGGGCAGACGGCACCCCGGACGCCATCAGCCAAAACGCCCAGAAAAGGAGGGTCAGGATCGTTGCCGGATGGCCGATGGCGGAAGATGGTGGCCTGAATATGAGCGGTCGCATCAGTTGAATAAAGGCATCGGCAATTTGGGGGAAAAGGCGGTCTACGCTTGGATCCTGCGAGGGCGGATGCAGGATAACCACTTGCACATAAATGAAAAATTCAATATAAAGCTATCCTGCACGAAATTGCAACAACAGTTTTGAGGTCGGCTGTCGACCGGGGCAAGGCCGGGTCTATAGGCGATCCTGAAAGTGGAAAAAGAGGAGTCATGCGCGTATTGCTGACCAATGACGACGGTATCCACGCACCGGGACTATGGGCGCTGCACCAGGCTTTTTCGGCGCGGCATCAGGTGACCGTCGTGGCGCCGGACCGTGAACGCAGCGCCGTGGGTCACGGGATTACCCTGCATCAGCCCATCCGTTTCGAGAATATCCGGGTCAACGGCAGCCTGGGTGGTTTCGCCGTCAACGGCACCCCGGCGGACTGTGTGAAGCTGGGATTGGCCGAGCTGATGGACACCCCTCCCGAGCTGGTTGTCTCCGGCATCAACCCGGGCGCCAACGTGGGCATCAACGTCAACTATTCCGGAACCGTTGCCGCCGCCAAAGAGGCCGCCATGGCCGGTGTCCCCGCCATGGCCGTATCCATTATCGCCCCCGGCGACCGGCACGTCGACGACGCGGCCCGGTTTGCCGAATCGCTTTCCCTGCAGGTGAAGGGGTGGGGTCTGCCCCGGGGAACCTTTCTCAACGTCAATTTCCCCGATCTGCCGATGAACGAGATTCGCGGGGTTCGCTGGAGCCGGCAGGGAACCGGGATCTTTGCCCAGCACTTTGAAAAACGACGGGATCCGCGGGACCGGATCTACTACTGGCAAGGGTGTGACGGCCAAACGGCCTACGACCAGTCGGATATTGACGGAGCCGCCCTGGGTGACCGGTATATTTCGATCACGCCCATCAAATGCGACATGACCGATTACGACACCCTGCGGGAACTGTCGCGTCGGGACGTTCCCCTAACCCCTTAGCATACGGCCGATTATATGTAGAAGGCCGCAAGACGGTGACCCCGATGACCAAACGTTTTGTCTCTGAACTTGCCGCGGGCAGCGCCATTGACGAGGTGTTTCTGCTGGCCGAGCGCGCAATGGCCCATAAAAAAGACGGCAACCCGTTTTTGAACGTGACCCTGTCGGACCGCACCGGCCAAGTGAAAGGGGTGGTGTGGGACCAGGTGGAGCGCATCGCGGCAGCGGTCGCCGAGGGTGATTTCGTGCATGTTCGGGCGCAGGTGGGCGAGTATCGGGGCAGCCTCCAGCTAGTGGTCAAGGATCTGGCCCGGGTGCCGGCGGACCAGGTGGATCCAGGTGATTTCCTGGCCGCCACCACCCGTGACACGGCCAAGATGTTCAATCGGCTCAAGGAGATGACCGCCCGGATGCAGACCCCTTATTTAAAGGCACTGTTCGATGCATTCTGGGCCGATGGCGACTTTGCGGCCGCCTACGTCCGGGCACCGGCGGCCAAGCTCATGCACCACGCATACATCGGCGGACTTCTGGAACACACGCTATCCATGGCCATCCTGTCCGAAGCGGTTGCCGGGCATTACAGCGGTGTGGACCGGGACATGCTGCTGGCCGGGGTGATCCTTCATGACGTGGGCAAGATCCGGGAACTGGAATATACCCGACGCATCGATTACACGGATGAGGGCCGGCTGCTCAGCCACATCACTATCGGCCTGTCCATGCTGGATGAAAAACTCAAGCAGGTGCCTGATTTTCCGGACATCCAGGCCCAACTGCTCAAGCACATGATCGTCAGCCACCACGGCGAACGGGCATTCGGCTCCCCCGAGCCACCCAAAACCATCGAGGCGGTCCTGCTCAACTATATCGACGAGATGGATTCGAGGGTCAACAGCATTCGTGAATATGTGGCCAAGGATGCCTCGGACGGCTCCTGGACGCCTTACCACCGGCTCCTGGAGCGCCATTTCTACAAAGGCCCGGCAAATTCCGAAGCTGAGTGACGGATTATGTTCATTACTTTAGAAGGCATTGAGGGTTCGGGCAAAACCACCCAGATCCAGACCATGGCCCGATGGCTGACGGCGGCCGGCCGCGAGTGCCTGACCACCCGCGAACCCGGGGGAACCTCCATCGGCGGTCAGATTCGTTCCGTCCTGCTCCACCCGGACAACAGCGATCTGGCTCCCACGGCCGAGCTGCTGCTTTACGTGGCGGATCGAGTCCAGCACCTGGAAACGATCGTGCGTCCGGCCTTGGCGGCCGGCAAGGTGGTGGTTTGCGACCGCTATTTCGATGCCACCCTGGTCTACCAGGGTTATGCCCGGGGACTGAACAGAGACATGATCCGCCAGCTGCACCAGCTGGCCTGCAAGGGCCTGACGCCCGATTTGACCCTGCTGCTTGACCTTGACCCCGAAGACGGGCTGGCCCGTGCCTGGCGCCGGATCGATTCCGACAGGGCCCATGCAATGGAGTCACGCTTCGAAAAGGAGACGCTGCTGTTTCACCAGCGGGTCAGGGCCGGATACCTGGACCTGGCGCGCAGGGAACCGCGGCGTTTTGCCATCATTGATGCCGCCGTCGACCCGCAGGCGGTGGCTGCACAGATTGAAACCGTGCTCAGCGCGTACTTCCAACCACGGTCCGACGGTGCCGACTAAATCGGTTGTATCCGGCTAATGGAAGCCTTTGTCATGACCCACAGTATCCTGAATCATATCGGCAACACCCCGCTGGTGGAAATCCGGCGGCTGAACCCCAACCCGCATGTCCGCATACTGGCCAAGCTGGAATACCTCAATCCCGGCGGTTCCATCAAGGATCGACCCGCGTTGTCCATGATCGAGGAAGGGGAGCGTTCGGGCGAACTGAAACTGGGAAAAACGGTGATCGAGGCCACCAGCGGCAACACGGGGATCGGCCTGGCCATGGTCTGCTCGGTCAAGGGATACCGGCTGCTGCTGGCCATGAGCGAGGCGGCCAGCATGGAACGGCAGCAGATCCTCAGGGCACGTGGTGCTGAGATTCTGCTCACCCCGGGTCATCTGGGCACTGACGGCGCCATCGAGGAGGTCTACCGCCTCGCAAGGGAAAACCCCGACGCCTATTTCATGACCGACCAGTACAACAACCCGGCCAACTGGCAGGCCCACTACAACGGCACGGCGATGGAACTGTGGGAACAGACCGATGGACGGCTGACCCACATGGTGGCCACCATGGGCACCTCGGGCACCCTGATGGGGCTATCCCGCCGGCTCAAGGAACTCAACCCCGAGATCCGGATCATCGGCGTGGAGCCTTATCTGGGACATCGGCTTCAGGGACTCAAAAACATGAAGGAGGCCTACCAGCCGGAAATATTCGAGAAGCGTCTGTTGGACGAGAAGGTCAACGTCGAAGATGAGCCGGCGTTCGAGATGACCCGGCGCCTGGCACGGGAAGAGGGCCTCATGGTGGGTATGAGCAGCGGAGCCGCCATGGTTGTTGCCGCCGAGGTCGCCAGGACCCTGGAGCAGGGGACGCTGGTGGTGATTTTTCCCGACGGCGGTGAACGCTACCTGTCCACCCCGCTGTTTGCCGTCCAGGAGAAAATCGACCTCAAGCTCTTCAACACCATGACCCGCACCAAAGAGCTTTTCTTGCCGGTGAATCCGGGGAAAGTGTCCATGTACGCCTGCGGTCCCACCGCCCATGCCCGCATGCACGTGGGGGAGGGGCGCCGTTTCGTCTTCTCCGATCTGCTGGCGCGCTACCTGGCCTACCGTGGCTACACGGTCAAGCAGGTGATGAACATCACCGATCTGGACGACAAGACCATCGAGGGCTCCGAACAGGCCGGCATGTCGCTGGAAGACTTCACCGCCATGCACATCGATTCTTTTCACAAGGATCTTGCCGCCCTGGGTATCCAACCGGCCAACCACTACCCCAAGGCCAGCGAACATGCCGACGACATGGTGGACCTGGCTGACCGGCTGGTCAAAAAAGGATATGCATACGAAAAGCTGCGCTCCATCTATTTCGACATCTCGCGATTCAAAACCTACGGCCAGTTGTCGGGAATCGATCTCAACAAGATCCGGTTAGGCGCCACCGTGGATCTGGAAGAGTACGAAAAGGACAATCCCCGCGATTTTACCCTGCTCAAGCGCACCCGGCTGTCCGAACTCAAGCGGGGCATCTACACCCGGACCGACTGGGGCAACATGCGCCCCTCCTGGCACCTGCAGTGCGCCGCCATGTCCATGCGCTATCTGGGTGATTTCTACGATATCCACTGCGCCGGCCGCGAACTGGTCTTCCCCCACCACGAGAACGAGATCGCCATTGCCGGGGCCCTGACCGGCAAATCACTGGCCAAATACTGGGTCCACTGCGACCGCGTGCTGGTGGACGGAAAAAAAGTGGACGAAAAGGGTGACGCCCTGACCATTCAGGCGCTGCTGGACATGGGATTCACGGGGCGGGAGATCCGCTACTGGCTGATTTCGGTAAACTACCGCAAGCCGGTTCTGTTTTCCGTGGCGCGACTGAATCGGGTGCGCAAGACGTTAAAGCGCCTGGATGCCTGCATCCGGGCCCTGAAGAACGTCAGACGCGGACGTGCCTGTGCAGAGCTGGATCAACTGTGCTACGACATCAAAAATGGCTTTACCGGCGCCATGGACGATGACCTGAACATCTCCGCCGCCCTGGCTTCCCTCTTCACCGTGGTCAAGCGCATCAACACCTTGATTTTAGAGGAGGGTATCGATGCCGACGGAGCTGAAAAAGTGTTGGAGACCCTGGCCCGTATCAATACGGTCGTCAATATTTTGAAGTTTGAAGACGAAACCGAAAAGCCGGCCGTTCAGCAATTGATGGCCGAGCGGACGCGTGCCCGGCAGGCCAGGGACTGGACCCTTGCGGACCGGCTGAGGGACCAGTTGCTGGCCATGGGAGTGGTTCCCCGGGATGACAAGGCCGGTGAGTAGGTTCAACCAGGTAATTGGAAGAAAAGATGGTCGGATGTCCAACATCGAATGGTGAATGGAAATGGAAAACACCTTGACTCCCGTATACATGCCGTTTACCTACCTGTCCGAATCCACGGCGCGCCTCCTGAACGCGCTGGTCGGACCGGTGGTGGTTTACCAGCCAATGCAAACGAATATCCCCGAGAACCTGGGTGCACTGGCCTCACAGGGGCGCGTTGAAATCCGCACGCCGATCACCCGGGATGAAGACCGACTGTGCGCTGCTTTGGCGGAATTCACGGAATGGGCGCGCATGAATCCGGGGAAAACCACCCCCGGGGCCGGTTTCCTCAGCCAACGCCAGGGAGAAACCCCATTTTTCGGCGAAACCGCCGTCAACCGCATCCGCTCCGATATCAACCGCTATCGTCAATCCGGTCGTTTGGCTGACCATCAGACGGAAAAAGCGGATGCCGAATTCAGTGCCCGGCTGTTCCTGGCCCTGGCCCAGGAGAATGACCTGGCCACCGACCGCCTGGACGATGACCTCGATCGGTTCAAGGTGTTGGAGCACGCGTTGCTGGACACTCTGAAGGATGCCGATGAGGCGGGGTTCAACCGCCAGGTGCTCGGGTCGGAGATCTGGCGGGACGATCCAGGTGCCCGTCTGAGCGGACAGCGAATACGTGCCTGGGCCGCCCTGGCCGCCGCCGATACATCGCCGCCGGATGTGTGGGTCACCACCAGTCGTGCCGTGATCGATACGCTGCTGGAAACCCATGGCGACGCATTGCATCTCGAACGGCTGGCCGACATCCGGCTTTCCATCCCGCCAGCTGGCAAAGCCCCGCTTTTGAGAAGGGTGCTGACTGATCTGGCCAGCCGGGGATTCGTGCCGCCGGCTGATCTTTCCACCATCGTGTCGCCGGCCGCCGAAGCGTCATCCGAACCGGCCGCAACCGTTACCCTTATCTGTGGGACAAACCAGACTCCCGCCAGCGTCATTCGGCGGATGGCTCCTGCAGCCGTTGACCTGTCCGGGAAAAAAGATATTCCGAATCCGGTTCACCACAGCCTGATCGTCCTGGTGGAAAGCTGACTCAGATATCGATGAAATGCCCAATTGGCGGGGAATTGAGGGCGATGTGGCGGTGTGCGTAAAAAAACACCTTCAACGCTTGACGGGGTGTTTTATTTGGTATAAGCCCTTTTCCATAAAAAGAAAGCAGATGTTGATAATTGGATCAACACGCATAGAAAACTATTGAAAGGAGAGTGTTAAGATGGCTTTTAACCCGATCGTTGACGAGGCCAAATGCGTTGGCTGTGAAGAATGTGTCGATGTTTGCCCCGTGGAAGTGTTCGAGATGCAGGATGAAAAATCCGTCCCGGTGAACGCAGAAGAGTGCCTCGGCTGCGAAAGCTGCGTGGAAGTGTGCGAAGAGAGCGCCATCACCGTCGAAGAGACTTAATCATCGACGATGTCAAAGACGTTCCAACCCCTGGCGGATCGCTCCCCCAGGGGTTTTTTTTGTCCGCTCCGCATCCAGATCGTTCATTAACATTGCCGGGAGCCGCCATGAACCGTTACCTGATTGTCGATACCGCCTTTGGCTACGGCGCCGTGGCCTTTTCCGCACAACCGTTCAAACTGGTGGCGATCAAGCTGCCCACATCCGATCTCGACGCACTTTGCCGGCCCTTCGATGAGTCGTATTGGCAAATCGACAACACCCACCCGGAAGCATCGACAGTCGGAAGTACCCTGGTCCGTTATTTCAACGGGGAGCAGATCGACATTCCCTGGCCGGTGATGGACATTTCCCGCTTTACCCCCTCCCAGCAGGTCGTTTATCGTACGGTAGCCACCATTCCCTACGGTGAAACCGCCTCCTACGGCCAGGTCGCGAGGCTTGCCGGCCTCCCCCGTGCCGCCCGGTTCGTGGGCACGACCATGGCCAACAATCCTTACCCGGTCTTCATCCCCTGCCATCGGGTGATCAAAAGCGACGGATCGCCGGGGCTGTTCGGCGGCGGAGAGCCGTTGAAGGCCAGGATGCTGGCCCTGGAAGCCGGTTCCTGATTGTTTGTCGTCTCCGCTGACAAAAAAGCGCAGTCTGCGGACAACCGGCAGTACCGCTATACAGCCAGTCGGTGTCTCCCGTGAACATAATTTCTTGATGCCGTTATTTTACCGATTGCAGCCCATAGCTGAAAACACCGCAACTGGAAACGGCCCGGTTTTTGGCGCGACCTTTCAAGCATTGGATAACCACAGCCATCGTAAGGTGTCTTTTTTCGCCAGAGAACTAAAGGACTGCCGCATAAAAATATGGAAACCTCCCCTTTTTATAAGGGGCGTCCAGCTATGCAAAAGATAATTTTGGGAATACTTGGGTTTCTATCCATTCTAATCCTATTCTTCCTTATTCAATCGGCCCCCATTGACCCGACGGCATACACCCCTCCTGACTCCCAAGCATTGACCGGTGTGCTGTCAACAAACAGCCTTTTACAGACGGCCGACCTTTTGGCTTTGGGAAAGATCGATGGTCCGGAAGAAGTGGCGATTGACAGTGAGGGCCGTGTCTATGGGGGAACGCAGGATGGAAAGATCACGCGTCTTTTGCCGGATGGCAAGCTGGACACTTTTGTTGAAACCAAAGGCCGGCCCTTGGGGCTTCGGTTCGATAAGCATAAAAACCTGATTGTCTGCGACTCTTATAGTGGGCTGCTTTCCATTAATCCCCAGGGCAAGATCACGGTCCTGGCCACCTCAGCGGATGGTGTCCCGTTCAATTTTACCGATGCGTTGGACATTGCTGAAGATGGAACCATTTATTTTACGGATGCAAGTTCCAAGTATGGGCAAAATGAGTATCTCTATGATCTATTAGAATCCAGACCGCACGGCAGATTCCTGAGCTACGATCCAGCCACCGGCCAGATTGAGGTGCTATTGAAAAACCTTTACTTTGCCAATGGCGTGGCCCTGTCTCAGCGGGAAGACTTTGTCTTGATCAATGAGACCTACCGCTACAGGATCGTCCGGTATTGGTTAAAAGGACCCAAGGCGGGAACACACGAGACATTTATTGATAATCTGCCAGGATTTCCTGACAACATTTCAAGCAACATAAAGGAACGTTTTGGTTGGCTATGTTTACTGTTCGCAATGAAATGATGGACAGACTCCATCCTTTTCCTTTTTTAAGAGCGCAATTATCCCAACTGCCCAAAGCCTTATGGCCTGGTCTTGGCTCTGGATGAGCGAGGCAAAATCATCCACAGCCTGCATGAACCTACAGGAAAACACCTGAAGGAGATTACGTCTGCCAGAGAATATGGCGGTAATCTATATTTGGGTAGTTTACATAATGATCGGATTGGAAAATATAAATTACCTTGACGATAAGATAAAAAAATAGAGGCTGCTTTGGTGTCGGTATGTAATCACCACCAACCAGTAATTTTGTTTGACCACAAGATATAGTGGTTCATGGAAATAGCCTTCTTTTCGAAGACTTGTAAGCTATTACAACAATATTAACCGCTATAAAATTGCAGGTTACCTCCCAACTGGCCATCTATTTTCTATGTCGAGGATCTTTGGGGGTGTTGATTCAGTTCGGTGAAAGGAAATTGAGCTCCAGAGATACTTAAGCGTCATTATCTTTTTTTCAAAGTGTTGCCCTTCGGCCGGCATTCTTCTATGGTATAGGTCCAGAACAAGACAATATTTCATAGAATTATAGTCTTTGAGGCTAACGCCATGCTCATCCCGCTGATACGGACCAAACTGAGTTAGCCACCTGTCGCCAAGGACCACTTGAATCGACAGCATCTGATTGACCGGCTGGATATGTGCCGCCAACGACCGTTGACGCTGGTATCAGCACCGGCCGGATACACGGCAAGGGCACGCCGTTGAGTTGCTGGCTGGAGTCGTGCCAACGCAGCAGTGGATGGGTCTCCCTTGATTCAATAGATAGTTATCTTCGGACATTCATGGCCATTGGCTTTTTGGGGCTTTTTATCGGGGCGGTCGTCCTGTCCGTTGGTTATAAGCTGTTCGCTGTTTGGATAGAAATCTCGAAGCCTGTTTGAGAAATTCGTCTGAGACCCGCGATTTGTTTTGGATCCTCGTTTCGAATCACGGATGATCTATGCACCATCCTCCATGGTTGGTGGTACAGGAAAGGAAAGATGAAAATGAGAAAATTTGTTCCATCCGCACTTTTCGTTCACACGACCGAGACCGAACATATCCTCGACCGATTGCGCCAACACTCAAGCAATCCTACCATCACACCGGTATCGTTCGATACGCTGATCACCGATCAGCGAGACCTGTTGAGTGGTGTCGGTCATGTGGTGGTCAGCGGCTCGATAGATTTCATCAAAACGGTTGCCGCAATGACCGTTGAACACGGCTGCGGCCTCGGCGTGATACCGACCCATGGGCAAAAAAAGTTGGTCCAATTCTACGATATCCCCACTGACATCGATGCGGCCATCGACCTTGCTTTAGATGCAGACCCCATGGAGATGGATCTGGTGCTCTGCAACGAACACTTGGTCTTTTTCAATGTGACAGTGGGGCAGATGCCGCTGTTGGATGCGCCGGCCGATACCGGCAGGCTCAGCATGCTCAAGGCCGCCCTACCTCGAATATTTCACATCGATCTGATCAAATACCGGTTTACGACCGCAGGTTCGGGAGATATTGTCACCGCCGCCAGCGGATGCATGATCCTGCACCATCACAAGGGGAGCATGGCAGCGCGATTGATCAGCGGTGCCAGCACCATTGCCGATGGATCGATCAGTGCGCTGATTTCCGCCCCCATGTCCGTCGTCAACTATTTAAAATTTCTCGTCCGGCTGATGTCGGGCACCGTGAGCAGCGGGAATCTGCCCAGTTCCATCGGCCACCTGAAGAGCCCGATCATCGAGATCGAGCCGGAAACCGAAATGGACGTATGGATCGATGGCGTGAAAAAGACCCGCACGCCCCTTCACTGCGAAGTGAAACCGGCGGCCATTCGAGTCAACGTGGGGCCTGCCATACGCGCCGGAGAGCCAACGGGCAAGTTGGGCGAGGAACGAGTGGATATCGATCATCTGCCCAAGGGCAAAGAACTCAAGAAGGCCTGGAAACGAGAGAAAATTCCCTTTTTTTCCTACGCCTCGGAAGAACGGTTCCACGACCTGTTCACCGACCTTCGTGAAGATTCCAGGATCAACGGGCTCTACCTGGTGCTGATGGTGCTCAGCACCATGCTGGCGGCGGCCGGACTCTACCTGAACAGCGCCTCGGTCATCATCGGCGCCATGCTGCTGGCCCCGTTGATGGCGCCTATCGTCAGCCTGGCCATGGGACTGCTCAGGGGAGAGGAGAAGATGATCAAAAACTCCTTGGCCAAAATTCTGGTCGGCATCTTAATCGCACTGATGGCGTCCAGCATCATAACTCTGATTTTCCCTCATAGACTCGTTACGGAAGAAATGCAAGCCCGCTTGAACCCCACCCTGCTCGATCTGGCCGTGGCCATCATCTCCGGCATCGCTGCAGCATACTCCAAATCATTCAAGGAAATTATCCAGAGCCTGGCCGGTGTTGCCATTGCCGTCGCCCTGGTCCCACCCCTGACAGTGGCAGGCACGGGCATTGGGTGGGGGGATTTTCATTTCTTCTTTCAGGCATTTTTGCTTTTTTCCACCAATCTCATCGGCATCATCATCGCGGCGGCACTGACCTTCCGCGTATTGGGATTTTCACCGGCGATTCGCAGCAAGCGGGGACTTGGCGTCGTATTGTGCCTGCTGGCAATCATCACGGTTCCCCTCTATATCTCCTACGGACAGATCGTCGAGGATCGCATCATGGAAGAGAACTGGCAAAAGGAACGCTTTTTGGTCAACGGGAAGTATGTGATCGTCGAGAATACGGATCTACTCCTTCGTGGCAGAAAAAAAATCTTGGTCATGGAAGTCATTGTCCGAGATGTATTGACCCGAGAAGACCTGAACGAATTAAAGAAAAAAATCAAGATCCATTTTCCCGGCGAACTGATCGTTCGCGCCAAAACTACATATTTACCATGAGGGGGCTTCGGATGCGATGTTTACGCCAAAACACCTGGATTGTGGCCATATTGCTGCTCCTTTTCGGATGCGATCAAGAACCGTCCATCACACCAAGCGGCAAAACGATTAAAATCGGCATCATCGCACCTTTCAGCGGCTCCGATTTCGCCAAAGGGAAAGAGGGCCTGCGAGGGATCCAAACAGCCATTGACATGCGCCCTTTGTTGGACAACGGAGATAAGGTGGAACTCATCGAAAAGGACGACAAGAACGATCCCGCCATGGCAGTTCAGGCCTTGACGGAGCTTACCCGGACCGATCAAGTGGCGGCGGTAGTGACCTTTTCCGGCAGCGGGCCGGTTCTGGCCATGGCCAAGCAGGCGAACACCTTCCAGACCCCGATCGTGGCAGTTCTGGCCACCCATCCAGACGTGACCAAAGAGAACGACTATGTCAGCCAAATCTGTTTCGACAACACCTTCCAGGGACATGTGGCGGCCTTTTTCGTCAGAGACGATCTTCTGCTGGACCGGGTGGCCATATTCAAAACGCCGACCAGCTTTTACTCCAGCAATCTGGCCGCCGAATTCGAAAGCCAATTCACCGCACTGGGAGGAATCATTACCGACGTCATCGACATACAGGAAGGCGAGGATGGTCTCGCCGAAACGTTGGCGCAGGTCAGGGAAAAGGATCCCGAACTGCTCTATATGCCCCTTGGCGCCAAGGAAGTGATCGCAATCATGAAAGCTGTGAACGATATGGTGTGGAATCCCAGGGAGATGGCCAGCGATGGCCTGCTTGCCACCGTCTTCTTACAGTACAAGCAACACCTGCATCTGCTGGAAGGATTGCTCGCCACCGATTTTTTTCACCATCGCAGCGCTGGAACCGAGTTCGGTAAGCTGGCGAGAAAGCGCCACAAGGGCAAGGCGACCAGCTACACCGCCATGGGTGTCGAGGGATTCTCGATCTTGCTTGACGCCATGAACCGCTGTAGAAATCCGAGGGATCGAGATTGCATCAACCGGAAAATCCGATCTACCACTGGATTCGAGGGCCTCATGGGAAAAATTACCATCGATGCCAAAGGTAAGGTCCACCGCCCGGTGATCATCAATGCTATTGAGGATAGCCGGCTTAGATATGTCGTAAAAGTATATTAGAAACTGATCATATGAAAATGCTACCCCGCCTTAGCGGAAAGCTAAATTTATAGTTGATTTTTAAATTGCTATCAAACATAGAAGCAATCTGTCATTTTCACAATCACCACGATACAATCCGCTAACTTTTGAGCCGGCTCTTTGTGGGCAGCGATAACCATTTTTTCATCAAGCAAGCACTCCAGACTGATTCCCAGACATCCATACGTTCAGCTCCTTCAGTTCTATTTGATGAGATGAAATGAGTTGAATTTTTCCGCCGGCAACATGGAATGTTGATAGTGTATGATGCTCATTAGAGCCTCATGAGCCAGACTCAAGCCCCTGTCGTAGTAATTGGTAGCTTTCACCTACCACCACCCAGCCAACCGGCTCACATTGTATTAATCCTTAAATGCTGTAATTTCTGTCTAAGCAAGAGTAGGCGCAACCTACAACAAAACAATCAACCAATGAGGTGATACCATGGCCGTAAACAAAGTGCAGGATTACACTGAAGACAAGAACGAAGGACACGTTGATACTCGCGAAGCCAATTTCGAGTGTGAAAAGAAAGATGAAAACCTGGGATGTGACATGGGAATCGATGTCGCGGGATGACTGAAAGAAAGGCGCTCTCTGATAGTACTGCAATTACCTTGATACCGCTGGGATACTTAATCAACAAGTGTATAGCCGGCCGGACATCGGGAGCCACCTGCAAGATTTAAGGGCATGATTAAGGGCAGAGCTTCGAAATAATAGGTAAAAAGTTGAAAACCGCTATAATGGCGGTACACGGCAGAGCCTCTTACGGGGCTCTGCCCTTTTATAGGAGCGTCTTTTCATGAAAGTACTGATCGTTTATTACTCGGCATATGGTCATGTTCACAAAATGGCAGAGGCGATTGCTGAAGGCGTAAATGAAGTTACCGGTGCAGAAGCGGTCATGCGGCGCGTAGCGGAAACCCTTACCGATGAGGTGCTCGAAAAAATGGGTGCCGTCGATGCCCAACAGACATTGGCTCATGTGCCAGTCTGTACCATCGACGAGCTGGCCTCAGCAGATGCCGTCATTTTCGGTACCCCGACGCGTTTGGTAACATGTGCGGCCAGATGCGCCAGTTTTTGGATGCCACCGGTCAACTCTGGGCCCAAGGCGCGCTGGTAGGCAAGGTCGGCAGTGTGTTCACCAGCAGTGCGACGCAGCATGGCGGACAGGAGTCCACAATCCTCTCATTTTACATATCACTCCTGCATCACGGTTTTGTCATTGTAGGACTGCCCTACGCCTTTCAAGGGCAAATGCGCATTGATGAGGTTACCGGGGGTTAACCCTATGGCGCGTCGACGATCGCAGGCGGATCAGGGGAGAGGATGCCCAGCGAAAATGAACTGGGCGCGGCACGTTTTCAAGGCAGGCATGTTGCCGAGATTGCATCTAAGCTGAAAGGGTAAAAGACACCTTGTGCTATGTTTGACGCCCTACCATACAGACCACTCGCTGGATGCTGGTCCAGTCAAGAACGATCTAAGCAAGAAAGACACACTTATCCTTGAGTGGAAAGAACCTTACTAAGGGAGTTGCTATTAAAACATTTATGATTGCACTCGCATTCACATTTATGTCTGTCTCCTTGGCTTTGGCTGCCGGTAGCCCGTCTATCAAACCGAGGACTTCAAAAGCTTTGTCGAAGCCCATAACAATCTGGCTTACACGCTGCGAAAGCAAGATACAGATTACTATGACGAAGCGCTAAAACACGATACCCGTTTTATTGAACTGAACCCCGGTCTCGACCAGCCCTATGTGTACCATGGAGTGCTATACATTCAGATGGGTAAGAAAAATTTGGCGTTAGCAGACCACCAAACACCGGTCAATAGAAACTCTTCGCTTCCTTCAGAATTACAATTTGTTGTCGAAAATGGTCGTGAAAAAGAACCGGAACAGTTTTTCTGGGTATCCCGCCGGATTGATGCATGATCCAATAAATTAAACACGATTATTCAGACGTTACAAAAAAGTTGTATAATAAAAATGGAGATATATCATAATGAATGATGACAATAAAAAAACCTTATGCGCATATGTAGAAGAAGAACTGCAAGTCACAGATCCGCAGGCCTATATTGCACTTATTAGACCGGCGACCCATTACTGCGAAGGCTGTGGACGCAGCGCCACAAAGGCCGAAAATTTGTGTAAACCCCAAAAGCTTTCTTGAATGCTGATCGCATATACCCCATCTTTAATTGATGAAGATGGAGTAATTATTTTGGCATCTCAGAAATCGGCTAAGGGTCCTTGACTGAATTTTGTAAATACAAAAAATATGTTCGGCCGTTTTGCCTTTGCAAACCTTAAGGTCACGCGTGGAAGATTCTGGAGCTTTTTTAAGAATTGAATCAAACAATATCATTACTTTGCAGATATTTTTTGGGCTGGGGTAGATCAATCGATCTACTTGAAGCCTTTCGTAAACTACGTATCGATTCTTGAAAAACAGGCCACGTTCTAGCACTTGATGATTCATCTGTATGTCGCTTTTTAAATAGGGGCGTAGGTTGTTTATGACTCAGCGTAAAAATTTTTTTTATAATGGCATGTTTTGCTGGATTATAGTGGCGTTTGTATTGTTGCTACTGTCAAGCTGCTCTCCATTGTACCTGATGAATACACTCTCGACTGAAAGCGACTCCGTCGCTGTCGCCCATCAACGGTATGGAAAAGAGCAACGTCAACAGCTTGATATATTCATGCCTGATAGAATTGTCGCCGGTTCGCCTGTGGTTGTCTTCTTCTATGGAGGGAGTTGGAAACGCGGTGAAAAAGGGAAGTACGGGTTTGTAGGACATAGCCTAAGCAGCAAAGGATACATAACGGTAATACCTGATTACCGTTTATACCCAGAAGTAACCTTTCCCGCCTTTGTTGAGGACGGTGCAGAAGTTCTTACTTGGGTGCGCGAAAATGTAGATCAAGCACGTAATGGAGTGGTGGTAATGGGACACTCAGCTGGAGCACATATCGCAGCACTTCTTGCCTTAGACCAGAGTTATCTTGAGGAAGCAGGACAATCTTCCGGCATTATTCGTGGGATGATAGGTCTGGCAGGACCATATGGATTCAACCCCATGAAATACAGGAGCACTCAGCCGATATTTGCAAACGTCGAGGTAATCGAAAAGGCCATGCCGGTTACTTTTGCCTGTTCGGCAAAGATACCTCTTCTTTTGTTTCATGGTTCAGACGACAGTATAGTAATCCCAGAAAACTCGAGAGAGCTCAAACGCCGTGTTTATGAGTGTGCAGGGAATGTCAAGTATTTCGAGCTTGACGATATTGGGCATTTTTCTATTGTGCTCGGGTTATCTGATTCTTTTCTTGCAAAGAATGCAATTCAATCATCCATTGAAATATTCCTTCAATCACTCTCTCGGCAGTCAGGGAGAACCGCATCCACTGAATTTATCGCAAAAACCCATATATCTGGTGGGGAAGAGTTCAAGGCCTATGTTGTTCTCAATGTAGACCAGCGGTTCGGTGGTGAAGAACTCGTAGCCTGGAGTAAAGAACAGATAGCGGCCTACAAATACCCACGCATCCTTGAAATCCGCGATAGGCTACCCATGACGGCCACCGGTAAGATCCTCAAGAAAGAGCTTAAGGCCGAGATTGCTTACTGAATAGCTCGGGATTTGATAGCTGGCTATATGCGATGAAAAACATGATCGTCACCTCAAGAGAAGATAATGCCTTGATTTTCCATTTGTGTGCCTTACAGCAAAAAAATTGATATTTTGACATAGGAGAAGGAGAATATCCCATGGCGACTCTTTCCAGTAGAAGTTACACTATTGCATGTATTATCATCGCTATATTTTTAATGGTGGCATGTACGAAGACTACCACCACACCTATCAACACCGAGAATTCGACTTCAGTCGGTAAGGTTCAAGTATTCTACAACCCCCCTACTGATCGGGAGTACACAGAAATTGGATTGGTCACCACTCAGACCGGCCAAACCATTTTCCACGATAGAAGCGCTGAAGGCATGATAACCAAGCTTCAAAATGAGGCCGCTCGAATGGGTGCTGATGCAATAATCGTTCGTTCTGCTAACGAAGGCACCTGGGGGCTAAAAGGGGGTGGCCATGCCGGTTTCGAACGTGGAAACGCCCAGGCAGTAGCGATCAAATTTAAGTAGGTTTTCGGATAGTAATTATCGCGACAATGATCCCGATAAACCTGCCTTATGAATGAGCGTGGTTCAACTCAATCATCGTTGGTGGTGGGACTGACTGATACACCAATACGTTTGTAGTCGGTCAGCTTGACCAATAGTGCTTCATTTCCCAATCACGGCATTTTTACATTGTCTCTCAAACCTGTGTGGGGCATCGTACGAAGGCATGGTAACCATGCCTATGTCTGGGGAAAGGTTGGTAACTTTGCTGTGATAAATATAAACCTATTAGCCGCAATATCACAGATACTTTCACCTACCTATCAGCATGTATGTTCTGGAAAGCCCAAAATTTGGCAGGTGCTTCCAGCGTGGATTGATCTCAACTAAAAAGACAACTTTAACGGGTTTTACCTTCTGAAAATACGACTTCGTACCCTATTTCAGATATTATTGGTAAAAATCCCGATCGAAACAAAACACAAATTCAAATTCATGGTTCAGAACAGGAAAATCAAAATGAAAATTATGCACCAAACTATGCTTTTAATCGTTGTATTTCTTATGCTTGTCGGACCTGTTTTCGCCGCAGGGGGAGGAGGTGTCATTACCTCTGACCCAACAAAACACTTTGACCCCAAGGGGAAAATGCCGTCACAATACACCATTGAACTGCAAAACGGCCTTCGTAAGTCCTTACCGTTTGAAGACAAACGTGATTTCGAGGAAGCAAAAAAAGGTTTTATCGCCGCCCCGGACTACAAGCAGATCATGGCCGAAGCTGGTCATGTGGCCTGGGATAT